>NZ_JCBAIQ010000031.1:0-57556 GCF_059772165.1 Paenibacillus sp. TY11
GTGTAAATTCATGTTTGGTGGCGATAGCGGAGGGGTTCCACACGTACCCATCCCGAACACGACCGTTAAGCCCTCCAGCGCCGATGGTACTTGGACCGCAGGGTCCTGGGAGAGTAGGATGTTGCCAAGCTAAAAAAGAGTATGACCTTATTGGGTCATACTCCAGGCTGTCGAGAAAGTCTCGACAGCTTTTTTATGTTTACGGTTAATAAACAGACGACTCAATTTGACGATACCTGGGCCAGTTACCGGCATATATACATATCTTATCATGTTGTCGCTGAACAAAAGTATATAACATAAGAAACCGCGATTATCGCGGTTTTTTTGATTCGAAAATATATGTGCTTGTCAAAATTTAATATGAATTCCCAGGAGTCAAGACTGGTGCGACAAAAGTAATCCAGTTTTGTTTTAGAAAAAAACATGTTAAACTTCTCTGATAAAAATAAAAACGTACTTTCAGAGGTGAACTGAATGTTGGAACGTTCTATGGAGAATACAAGGGAATTACATAAAGGAAAGGGAGTGGTTTAAAGAAGAGCATCATTCGATAGCTCTTCTTAATAAAAAGAAAAGAGGACTATTAAAATGAGCAAATATCAAATTGTTATTAGTGATGGATTTGAGCTGAAATATTGTCTAAAAGGTTATGGAAAGCCGATAGTAGTGGTGATTGGCAGTAGTATATATTATCCTCGCTTATTTTCAGACTATTTATATAAAAAGTTCCAGTTCATTTTCTTGGATCATAGAGGATTTGTAAAATCGAGTCGAGCTTTAAATCTAGAAGACTATACATTGGATAAAGTAATAAATGATATTGAAACAGCAAGACAACGCCTTAAATTAGATCAATTTATCATATTAGGACATTCCGGGCATGCTTTTATGGCTGTGGAATATGCTAAACAATACCCGGACTATGTTCAAAGAGTGGTGTTATTAAATTCAGCACCTACGAACAGCGAAGAAAGACAGCGTCAAAGCTTTTCATTCTTTAATGAAACTGCCAGTTCAGAAAGAAAGGAACATTTTGGAAAGGATATTGTTTTATTAGAGGAAGATATCAAAAGAGACCCTGATAGAAGATTTGTTCACATGTGTATACGTATGGGAGCCCAAAGCTTTTATGACTACACTTTTAATGCAGCTTACATGTGGAATGATGTGTACACGAACATGCCTATCATTGATTATTTATGGGGAGAAGCATTCGGAAATATTAATCTGATACAATCTTTGGCGTATGTCCATAAACCCGTATTTATTGGTTTGGGAAGATATGATTACTTGGTTGGGCCCGTTTCATTGTGGAATTTAATTGATAATTCCTATGAAAACGTAAAGAAAGTTGTTTTTGAACATAGTGGGCATAATCCGATGTTTGAAGAACCTCATTATTTTGATCAAGTATTAATCGAATGGTTTAATGAAACTAACTAGAATTTAAAAGGTCGATTCCTATTAAAAAAGGAGTCGACTTTTTGATGTTAACAGGGCAATTACCCCTTCAACTGGTTGCGTTAGACGGAAGGAGAACAGCCGAATATTTTTTTGAATAGTCTAGAGAAATAATAGGGATCTTTGAAGCCAAGTGTTGCGGCGATTTCTTTAATGGAGCCATTTGTCAGGTCCAACAGTTGACCCGCGCGTTGCATCTTCAAACGCAGAAACTAAATTATAGAAGGGCTGAATAGAGACAGGGAGGATAGCCGAATTCATATTGCCTACGGCACATTATATACCGAAAGTGAGAACCATTTTCGTCAGGCCAAGGTGCGTCTCACATGGCGGAATCCCAACCCTTATGACGGTTTTCTATCAACTCGGCTTTTCTCTGAAGCATCAGGGACGGCTTGAGGAAGCATACTCCTCTTTGTATAAATCCATATGGTCAGCGGCTTGGCAAGACGAGGGTTACTTCGCACTGGCCCAAAGTGCATGCGAAAAAGGCAACTACGAAGAAGCGCTTGATCTGACGGAGCGGTCGCTTATTCGAAATTCACGCAACTACAAGGCGCCCGATCTGAAAGCGGCACTGCTGTGCAATCTTGGTCAGCATGAAGCGGGCTATACGCTTTTGCGAAGAAACTCTTAAGCTGGATATTACTGATTTCACTGCATACCATGAAAAGATACTGTCACTTCAAGAGCTGGACAGAGCATCCATTTCGATGGAAGTCACCGCCGAATTACTTAAACTGATGCGCAGCGATGCACATAACTATATGGCAGTAGCATCGGATTACGCAGCAGCAGGTCTGAACGAGGAGCCTTGGATGAACGTCTTGATGGAAAATCTGCCACGGAAAACAACGATCACGATGCGGGATTTCTCCTGGTATACGATGACTTTACCGGGAGAGCCTTATCACGATCTTGCGGCCCGTTTTAAGGAGGCTGTAGACAGGGACTACAATACATTCTGCATATGTGCGATGCCGTTTATGTTGTTTACAGCGGACGGTAAACGACCAGGACCGTTAAAGTTCGGGAATCTCGGAGCAGTCGGCCAACGCACACGTTGGTATAATTGCCGAGGCGGCGCCGTGTTGAACGGGCATGTACACCTGCTAGAACTATTCAGACAGGCGAAAAAGCACGGTTGTTATATTATCCTGTCCTCCTGGGAGTATCAGCAGAGTCCTAGCTTCCTGGCTCATACCGATACAGTGATCATAAAATTGCGATGCTGAAAAAGGCAGACTTGCGATTAGAGGATTTTATGAGTGAACCCGTCATTCCGGCATGCCCATTGTCATTGGAGAAGGGTACGTTGGCTATACGCCGTTTATGCCGGCTTTGAGGAAGGCCCAGTCGGCAAGTTCATTGCTGAATACGTCTTGCGCAAAGGTATGCCGCTTGGCTTTTAAGGAATGTCCCTGTGCCCAAATTGCGCACCGCATCATCCATTCTGGAACGATATAGCATGGCAGTGAAAGTGGAACAGCTTTATTCTCGAATCGGATTAGTTTTGCAAGGTTAACTCCATGTTGAGAGAGCTGCTCTTTATGAAAATTTACCGAATTATCGTCGAAGATGATCACAAGCACAGTAGCTATAATTTTGAGCCTTGTTACCTGCCAGAAACTTACCCGTATGCGTGTTGCGAGATGGGCGGGTGGCATGGTGCAGTTCTATAAATACCGTTTTGCATTTCCGTTCGTAGCGTTTCGGCCATGACGGTGATGAAAGTAGGGGAAGGTTGCAATCTAATCGGCTACAATATGTACTATGGCGGTTCCAATCCGAGAGGTAAACTGAATCCATATACAAAGGATTTGGCCACGTCCAAAATTCTTCTTTACTTCTCCGCTCCGAACTTCGCGTTCCAAAAGCTGCTGGTCCTCAAGTCGGCGAGGATGAAAATATCAAGTTCGATATACCTCTGCCAACCCTGTATCAAACTGCCCTTCAGCAGTCATCTCCTCAGTGATTTTTCCTACGGCTGATCATAAATTGAGTTACATTGGTGGCATGGATAAGTATGTCTTGGAGAGCCGTCCCAGCATCGGGTAGGAGCCTGTCCCTAGCCGCAGCCATAGCTGTGCAGTAGCGAAGTGGAGGATTTGAAATGTGGAGAAGCGATAGCGTTCGTAAGATCAAATCCTCCACGTAGCGTCTTATCTCCCCAGCTATAACCAAAGATTTTGCCTTAATCACAACTCCTCCACACATTGCCTTCGATATTAGATATACGTTATGATATACTATATTTTATAAGTGATAGACAAAAATGATAGAAAAAAAGAATTGCTGATCGCTGTAAGATCATGCAATTTGGTTGTTTGTTGACATTCGTCCCGTTTCTTCTGGGTTTTACATTTTGAGAGGAGGATGTTATTTGAAATTGCGTGCAGTTCCTATCGTTGTGGCGGCAGTTTTGGCAGCCTCGCTGCTGTTTGGGGGATGGTTCATTTACCGTCAGGTTACAATGCAAAGCCCTCTGGAAAAGCTGGTTTCTCAATATCCCGGCGTGACAAGCGCTCAAATAGATATTAAACAGGATCAGGTCGTATTGAAACTGGATCTCAAACCGCAGGCGGATGTGGCCGGATTGGTCGATGTGGTTAAGCAAAAAGGACAATCCATTATTGGCAGCCGCACCATTAAGCTGGATATTGCAGATCGTTCCAATTTAGCACTGAATCAATGGTGGTCTGAGGCTATGTTTCCCGTAGCCGAAGCGATGGAAAATAAAAAATATACTCAAATTTCATCTACAGTTGAACAGATGAAAAAGAAAAAGACGGGTATCAAGGCTGATACCGATATGGATTCGAACAATGTCTATATCCGACTCAGTGAAGGTAAAGCGACTAAGTTTATCGTTTTGCCACGTCAATCTCAGCAAATGGGGGTATGGCCTAATGCCTAGATGGATCAAGGAAGCATTAATCGGCATTGTGCCGGTGACCATTATATTTCTCGTCTTTATTGGGGTGAATATTATCCCTCTTCTGGTCGCAGGCGTGATGCTCAGTGGCTTGTTAATGCTCATGCACGCGCGTGGCGGCTTGGCCGTAGGTGCCGGGCAAGAGCGTAAACGCAAAAAAAATGGTCCGGACAAGCTGACTTTTGAGGAAATTGGTGGGCAAGAAAGCGCTAAGCAGGAACTGCGTGAAGCCCTGGATTTTTTGAATCGACATGATGAAATTTCCAAGTTTGGTATCCGTCCATTAAAAGGCGTTTTGCTCACAGGCCCTCCGGGAACAGGAAAAACACTGATGGCGAAGGCAGCCGCACACTATACCAATTCTGTATTTGTTGCCGCCTCAGGTAGTGAATTTGTTGAAATGTACGTTGGTGTTGGGGCAGGTCGTGTCCGTGAGTTGTTTCGGGAGGCCCGTACCCGTGCAGCCAAGGAAAAGAAGGAAAATGCGATTATTTTTATTGACGAGATCGACGTTATTGGTGGTAAGCGTGAGGGTGGACAGCAACGTGAATATGATCAGACATTGAATCAGTTGCTGACAGAAATGGATGGTATTTATTCGGCAGATACTCCGCGGATTCTGATCATTGCGGCAACAAACCGTAAAGAAATGTTGGACAGCGCCTTAACGCGTCCAGGGCGTTTTGACCGTCATATTCAAGTGGATTTGCCTGATAAGAAGGGCCGTCTTCATATTCTTAAGATTCATGCCAAAAACAAACCAATTCAGGAAGATGCGAATCTGGACAAAATTGCTGAAGAATCCTATGGTTTTTCCGGTGCACAGCTGGAGAGCGTCATGAATGAAGCGGCAATCTATGCGATGAGACAGGATCAGGAAATGATTGCGCAGAAGCATCTGTCGATGGCGATTGACAAGGTGATGATGGGTGAAAAAACAGATCGAGAATCAACGTTGGAAGAGAAAAAACGTGTAGCGATTCATGAACTGGGACATGCTATTATGGCCGAAATCGTTCGTCCCGGTAGCGTAAGTCAGGTAGCGCTCAGCCCGCGTGGGAAAGCGCTCGGCTATGTGCGTCACAATCCACAGCAAGAGCATTATTTATACACCAAGCAGTACCTGGAGGAGCAGATCATGATCTCGCTTGCAGGGGCTACGGCGGAAGAAATGTACTACGGCGGTCGCAGTACCGGCTCTAGTAATGATTTTGAGCAGGCGCTGAACATCGTTCATACGATGATGACTTCCGGTTTGACTTCACTTGGCATTATTAACATGGAAATGGTAACAAAAGAAGAACTCATGCGGGAAAATGGCGAGATTATGGATGACCTGCATACCCGAACTTTGGAGCTGCTGGAAAAGCATCGTCCTGTGTTCGACAACTCTCTTGACATCCTGATGAAGGAAGAAACTCTGTCTGGAGATCAATTTAGATGTCAATTTAGTGAAAATGCTTTATTACCAGCATAATTTTTTTATGCTGGTTATTTTTTTTTACTTTTAGTCCGTGCTAAGATATTATTATCTATTGGGACATAAACATGTATTTTTCGACAAAGAAGGATACAATATATGAGAGTGACCAGGAAAGGGTGGAGTAAAGAACCATGCAATTTAAAAAAATCGGCGTCATCGGCGGCGGCACCATGGGACAGGGGATTTCTGAAATGCTCGCGTCCAAAGGAATTGATGTGCTGCTGGTAGAGCAGACACCAGAGAAACTAGACTACGCCTATAATATGATTGAAACGAGTCTGGACAAACAACTGGAAAAGTGGGCAATTACACAAGCAGAGAAAAAATTGATCTTATCCCGCATTCAAAAAGTATCCCATTTGGCGGAGCTCGGTAGCTGTGATATGGTCATTGAGACCATTACAGAGAATCTGGACGAGAAGAAAGCAGTTTTCCAAGAGCTGGACTATGTGTGTCCAAGCAACATTATTCTTGCAAGTAATACATCCACGCTGAGCCTGACCGAGCTTGCCAGCTCGACCAAGTATCCAGAGCGTGTTATTGGTATGCACTTTATTTATCCAGTATCCCGCATTGATCTTGTGGAAATTATTCGTGGTTTGAAAACTTCGGACGATACGTTTGAAAACACTAAAATGTTCGTGGAAGAAATAGTGGAGAAAAAAGGAGTCATGATTTATGAATCTCCTGGATTCGTAACAAGCCGGATCATCTGTCTGCTGATTAACGAAGCCGCTCATGTACTACAAGAGGGCGTAGCTTCCGCCGAAGATATCGACGATGCTATGCGGATCGGCTACAGCTTCCAAAACGGACCTTTGGAAATGGCTGACCGCTTTGGTTTGGATTCCGTTTTGGCTGCTCTGGAACGTATGTTCCGTGAATTCGGTGAATTGAAATACCGTCCGTCCATCGTCTTGAAGAAAATGGTGCGTGCAGGTAATCTGGGCGTGAAATCGGGCGAAGGCTTCTTTAAGTACGACAAGGATGGTGACCGGTTATGAAAATTCTCGTAATCAATGCAGGGAGTTCTTCCCTGAAATACCAATTGTATGATATGACGGACGAGTCCGTTTTGGCAAAAGGATTGGTAGAGCGCATCGGTATGGATTCATCCATTCTGACGCATAAGCCAACCAATAAAGAAGAATACACTGAAGTTAGCGAAATTTTGGAGCATACTACAGCTATCCGTAAAGTGCTGAATGCACTCACAGATGCGGAACATGGTGTAATCTCCAGTACTAGCGAAATTCAGGCTGTGGGCCACCGTGTGGTTCATGGAGGCGAAATCTTCAAACAGTCAGCGGTTGTAACGCCTGAAGCTAAGAGTGAAATCCGCCGCTTGTTCGACCTTGCTCCACTGCATAACCCTGCTTCCATGATGGGGATTAAAGCGGCTGAATTGAATATGCCAGATGTACCGCAGGTTGTGGTATTTGATACCTCGTTCCATCAAACCATGCCTGAAAAAGCTTATATGTACGCTATTCCAAGAGTGTTGTACAATAAGTACAAGGTTCGTCGTTACGGTGCCCACGGTACTTCCCATGATTTTGTAAGTAAGGAAGCAGCCAATTTCCTCGGTCGTCCTTTGGAAGACTTGAAGATTATCACTTGTCATATCGGTAATGGTGGTAGTGTAACAGCAGTTCAAGGCGGTTTGTCCGTAGATACTTCCATGGGTATGACTCCACTGGAAGGACTTATGATGGGTACACGTAGCGGTGATTTGGACCCAGCAATCGTTCCTTATGTCATGAACAAAGAAGAATTGACTGTCAATGAAGTCAATTCCATGCTGAACAAACATAGTGGACTTTTAGCTATCTCCGGTGTCAGCAGTGATATGCGTGAAATTACAGAAGGTATGGAAAAAGGCGAAGCTAGTTCTACATTGGCATTTGAAATGTATGAATACCGTCTGCGTAAATACATTGGTTCGTATGCTGCCGCAATGAACGGGGTAGACGTGATTGTATTTACGGCAGGTGTAGGCGAAAACTCAGTCGTTCTGCGTAAGAGAGTGTTGGAGCAACTGACATTCCTCGGTATCGAGCTGGATGAATCGTTGAACGCTATTCGTTCTGGCGAGCCTCGCCGGATTACAACAGCAAATTCGAAGGTAGAAGTACTGATCATTCCGACGAACGAAGAACTGGTTATTGCCCGTGACACGTTCCGTCTGGTTCAGTAGTTCGATCCGAAAGTTTAAACTTTATGCATGCGGATTATGTTTGAGTCCCGCATGTACCAAACAGCGAGAGCAAACAGCCTAACCCAGGGGGAAGGGCTGTTTGATTTTCGGTTAAGAGGAGAGAGACGGTCATGACGAATAAAAGTACAATTGCCCAAGTGGGCCGCCATGTAGGGGAAACGGTTACAATCGGTGCTTGGGTAAACAATAAACGATCTAGCGGTAAAATTCAGTTCCTGCAATTGCGTGATGGTAGCGGATATATTCAAGGGGTTATTGTGAAAAGCGAAGTTTCCGAGGACATTTGGAATGACGCCAAATCTTTGACTCAAGAAAGTTCCCTTTACGTTACTGGAGTGGTGCGTGAAGAACCGCGTAGCCAATCGGGCTTTGAATTAACGGTTACAGGCATTGAAATTATTCATTTGACCGAAAACTACCCGATTACGCCAAAAGAGCACGGTGTAGATTTCCTGATGGATCATCGTCACTTGTGGCTGCGTTCCGCCAAGCAACGTGCTGTTCTGATCGTACGGGCGGAAATTATCCGTGCTGTACAGGAATTTTTTAACGGCAATGGCTTTACGAAGGTCGACCCACCTATTTTGACTCCTTCTTCTGCAGAAGGCACAACAGAGTTGTTCCATATCAAATATTTTGACGAAGATGCGTATTTGACACAAAGCGGACAGTTATACATGGAAGCAGCAGCAATGGCGCTGGGCAAAGTATATTCCTTTGGCCCAACTTTCCGTGCGGAAAAGTCAAAAACACGTCGTCACCTGATTGAGTTCTGGATGATCGAGCCTGAGATGGCTTTTGTGGATCATGAAGAATCCTTGCGCGTTCAGGAGCAGTTTGTAAGCCATATCGTGCAGTCTGTTCTGAAAAATTGTGCGAAGGAGCTTGAAACAATCGGACGCGATGTTTCGAAGCTGGAGCAAATTCAAGGCGAATTCCCACGTATTACGTATGATGAGGCGATTGCCTTCCTTCAAGGTGAAGGATTCGATATCCCATGGGGTGAAGACTTTGGCGCTCCTCATGAAACGGCTATTGCCGAAAGATATAACAAGCCTGTGTTCATTACGCATTGGCCGACTCACATTAAGGCATTCTATATGAAACCAGACCCGACCCGTCCTGAGGTTGTTCTGTGTGCCGATATGATCGCTCCTGAAGGCTACGGCGAAATTATCGGGGGTTCTCAACGGATAGATGATCCAGCATTGATGGAAGAACGTTTTAACGAGCATAACTTGGCACGTGAAGCTTACCAATGGTATATGGATCTGCGCACCTATGGTACCGTTCCGCATTCCGGCTTTGGACTGGGACTGGAGCGTACAGTAGCATGGATTTGTGGACTCGATCATGTACGTGAAACGATTCCGTTCCCACGTATGCTGT
Source organism: Paenibacillus sp. TY11 (assembly GCF_059772165.1). Lineage (NCBI taxonomy): Bacteria > Bacillati > Bacillota > Bacilli > Caryophanales > Paenibacillaceae > Paenibacillus > Paenibacillus sp. TY11. The sequence goes on from NZ_JCBAIQ010000031.1 coordinate 9,490, forward strand.
ATCGTTTGTATCCGTAAGCGATGACCGGATCATTCGACAAGACATCAGCGGCAGAATGGGCGGAGGGAGTAGCCTTTGCTATGGAAGCCGGAATGGTCCAAATTCCCTACGCCCTGCTCAAGCATTATCGGACGCTTCGGCTGACGGATGGTGAAATGCTGCTACTGATGCAGTTGCTTGCCTTTAAACAAGCGGAACGTAATGAATTTCCGACATGGGAGCAATTGCAGGCCCGCATCGGATGCACTGCGAACGAAATCGCGCTCTATTTCAGTAAGCTCATGAAAGAAGGATTTTTGCGAATTGATTCCGTAGAAGACCGCAGTTCATCCGTACAATTTGAACGTTACAACTTAACGGGGCTGTATCGTAAACTGGCTGAATGTATGATCGCCGAGCGTACGGAACAGCGCGATGAAGATGACATTTTGTTTGCCGGGAAACCCGATTTACTGAATGGAATATCGGAATCCCCGCTTACCGAAGAACGGAATTTGTTCACGATTTTTGAGAAAGAATTCGGCCGACCATTATCACCAATGGAATACGAGACGATCACCAGCTGGGTGGATCAGGATCGGTATCCCGAGGAGCTAATTTTGCTGGCTTTGAAGGAAGCGGTATTTGCAGGGAAGGTACATTTCCGGTATATAGACCGTATTTTGCTGGAGTGGAGCCGAAACCGTGTCCGTAATGCACAGGATGCCAAAGAATACGCCCAGCGATTCCGTGGTGGCGGACGCAATTAAAGCATCAGTCTGAGCCTTTTAGGCAATAGATTTACGTACTGGGGCTGTCACGGCGAAGTAGCTATTGCAGTGGGGCAATCTGGAATATTGCTTGTGCATGTAAAATAAGCCGAAAATGAAAGCGACCAAATAGGCTTTAATGATAGAGGACACACCATTCCGACAGGAGGGTGTGTCCTTTTTTAATATTTTTTTCGAAATATGCAGGGGAGGGAATTTCCCTGGCGTCTATAGTATTGGGAAGGGGGAGAGCGTCATTGAAATAGAGAGAATCATTGAACGAATACGGTCCGGTGATCGGCAGGCGTTCCGTGAGATCGTAGAGCTGTACAGCAAGCACGTATTTCATGTGGCCTATTCGGTACTGCATGACAGCAAGGAAGCGGAAGATGCCGCGCAGGAGGCGTTCGTTCAGGTGTACAAGTCTCTCCCCCAGTACCGGAACGAAGGTTTTAAAACGTGGCTGAGCCGAATTGCGCTCCACAAAGCGCTGGATATCAAGCGCAAACAGGACAGACGGCCCGCAGAGCTTATAGACGTCGCACAATCCCTTGTGCAGCTCCCTTCCCGGGATGAAGATGTGCTGGCCCGTCTCATCCGCGAGGAGCAAACTGTAGAACTATCGCAAAAAATCTCCCAGTTGCCCCAGCAACATCGGGATATTATTCAAGCCTATTATATGCAGGGCAAAACCTACGACCAAATTGCTGAAGAGACGCAGGTAGCTTTAAAAACGGTAGAGTCCAGACTCTATCGGGCGCGGCTATGGATTCGAAATCACTGGAAGGAGGAGGAATGGCAATGACTGACCAACAGGATAAACCGTGGATTGAAGGGCAATCGAATGACTGGCATGCTTACATTACAGGAACTTGTACGATAGAGGAATCTGCCCGGCTGGAAAAGCTCCTGCTGGAAGACGAACAGGCGCTGATGATATATCTTGTTGCACTGGAGCAACTGGAGCCGACATTGAAAGATTATTCTGCCTGGATGGATATGGAGCGCTTCACAGATCAGGTAATGGCCGTTCTTCCCGATATAGAAGCAGAACCGAGTCAAGTTGTGTTTAAAAAACGCCGATGGTTTGAAAAACCTGTGTTTCACTATGTTGTTGCGGCAAGCCTGACGTTGATCTTGCTTTCCAGTGGAGCCTTTGACAAAATGATGCCGCAAACAGGCGGAAAACCGGTTCCTCCAAAAGAACGCGTTTCTTACAGCGAAGAGGTCATGCAAGCTACGACAACCTGGCTTGATAAATTAAAGCCCTAAATAAGTTAAAGAGTGAGACGAAAAAGTTTAAAAACAACCTTCAGATAGGGATTTTATCAAAATCCCGTAAATAGAAAGGAAGTGTAGCAGTGCCTTATACGGAACGAAGCAAGCTATTGGCATTTCTATTGAACATCATTCCCGGTGTGGGACACTATTACTGGACCCGAAAAGCCAATGCGTTTGTATACACCATTTTGTTTTTTGGATGTCTGGCGGGAGGATTATTTTTTTCAGTGGTATCAAGTGACGAAATGCCTTTATTGGCCAGTATGTTTGTTGCCGCCCTTTTCTGGGGACTCAGCATGCTGCATATCATTATTAGCTTGTTGCGTTATGATCCTCGTGCAGTTGCTGTTCCATATCCCCCTCATGCAGGGCCCCATCCATATGGCTTTTACTCTCAAAGTGGGCCCTATGGACATGCAGGTTTAACGGGAGAGGTACCGGAGAGTGCAACAGACGCGGATACGGATGCACCAGGAGCAGGAATGGGTTATGGTGCAGGCTATAACCATTATGAACAAGGACACTACGGTGTGGCAGGATCGCCTGCTTTTCAAAAAGGATCGGGCAATGAACGCTTTTTTACGATTTTGCTGTCATTTATCCCGGGACTGGGACACCTTCATCTAGGGATGATGCAGCGTGGTTTGTCTTTTTTACTGTCCTTCTTTGGCTTTGGTGCGATTCTTATCTTTATTACTAGCATTACTAACGAATCCGGATTTTTGGCCTTTGGGGGCGTGTTGCCGATCATTTGGCTGTATTGCATGTTTGATGCGGTGCAGCATGTACATCGCAAACAAGCTGGAGAAATTCTCCAGGACCGGACTTTATTTGAGGAACTGGAGCATGGAAGAGTCGAGGGACGCCGAAGTAAAATGCTGGCTACCATTTTATCGGTATTTCCCGGTGCCGGACATATGTATATCGGTTTGCAAAAACGTGGACTCCAGCTCATGCTTCTGTTTTTAGGAGGTATCTATGTACTGGACGTGCTGCATCTTTCACTCTTTTTGTTCCTGATTCCGGTGGTCTGGTTTTACAGCTTTTTTGATGCATTGCAGCAAGTAAGCCGTTATGGACGGGAGCCGCTAATCGACAAGCCTGTTATCGGTATGTTTGCTCAATATCACCGCTGGGTAGGCTTGGGGCTGCTGCTTCTGGGCGCATATTACATCCTAATTAACGTACTTGTTCCCTTACTGGACCGTCTGTTCCCGGACGGACAAATTTACACTATGGTTGATATGTACTTACGAACGATTATTGTATCCTTCTTATTGATTGGCGGTGGTATTTGGATGCTGATCGGTAATTCCAAATCTAAACGAGTAAAGGAGAAGCAATAGAATGGATACTGAATTTTCAAAGAGTGAGGCTCCCTTTAAGGGAGTCCATCACTCTCAGAGCGACGGGACAGGCGCAATAGGCTTATCGGGTGCTTCATCCCATAAGAATGGTACCTCCAAGACGTCAAACGCTCCAGCAGGGGTGTGGAAAGTCGGAAGGCTGTCAATGGGACTTTTCCTCGTCCTGCTGGGGGGCGTAACGTTTGCCTCCAAGTTTTGGGGAGCGGACATACTGGACCAGGCGTTGACCTGGTGGCCTGTCGTTTTTGTTTTGCTGGGACTGGAAATTTTAATGTACACCGCTTGGAAAGGGACGCGTGAACGCATTCGTTATGATTTGTTCAGTATGTTTATTACGGCGGTATTGGTTTTTTGTTGTATCGGATTTGCCTTGGTCAGTTCATTGGGGATCACTCCGCAAGTCAGAGAAATAATGAGTTCAGTTCAGGAAACAAGAATTCTCCCAGATTGGCATGAAAAACTGCCTGCCGGAGTGACCAAGGTGATTGTACAGGGAGAAGATCCTTATGCGGTCAAAATTGACGCAACCACCTCACCGGAGGTGCATGTGTTTGGAAGTTATGTATACACAGGCAGAGAGGCCGAAATAAAAGGACAAGATTTATATCAGACAAAGCAAATCGGCGATACCTTGTATGTGCTACTAGGTCAAATTCCGACACGTTTTATGCAGACTCAGCAGCAGCTTGATGTTACGATTGCTGTACCTGAGGGAATTACGGTTACTGTGCGCGATAGCCGAGGAAATATAATTGAAAAATAGGGAGAGCTTCCGGCTCCAGCTTTACATTCTGCATCATTCACGCGATACTTAAAAGAGAAGCCTGAGATGTCAGCCATGTCGCTAGCTGAATGGTGTATTTGCTTATTAGGCAAAACTTGATGATGTACAGTCGAATAGCGATTGTGATCGGAAAAGAGGGAGAAAAAATGATTTCATTGAATCCTGACACGCTTACGGGGCGTGAAAATTATAAGCTGTTGACCGGAAGTATTATCCCAAGGCCGGTAGCCTTTGTCACGACTTTGAGCAGCGAAGGGGTGCTGAATGGTGCGCCGTTCAGTTATTTTTCCATCGTAGCCTCCGAACCGCCACTGTTGTCTGTATCCGTACAACGTGTCGATGGAGTATCCAAAGATACAGCACGTAATGCGATGGAGCATAAAGCTTTTGTCGTACATATTACAGACGAGGACAATGTGGGCGCGGTGAATGTGACGGCTTCCCGTCTGTCGCCGGAGGAGAGTGAGGTAACACTGGCTGGCCTTACCCCGATAAAAAGTACAAAAATCGCAGTTCCCGGTGTGACTGAAGCAAAAATACGTATGGAATGTATTCTGGAGCAGGTGATACCGCTGGGAGGCAAGGAGGACACACCTGCCTGTGATCTATTAATCGGACGCGTAGTGCAGTATCATTTGTCCGAGGAAGCGTACCAAAATACATATGTGATTGCCAAGGAGCTGCGTCCAGTGAGTCGGTTGGCTGGGAATAACTATGCGAAGCTAGGAGAACAATTTACGCTGGAGCGTCCCCAATAGGGGGCGTTGTTTTTTTACAGCATTGAATAAAGGAATTTATCAGCCAATGAGGATTTTCCAGAGTCGAGCATAAACAAAGAGTGCCGCAATTAAGAAAGGGTGTTCTGATAATTCAATTATTCTTGGATTCCCTTGAACATCGCTCCTACGATTCTTAATCATCACATTTCCTTTATTAAGGCTATGTTTAATCTCAATGTTGATATTATTGTGGTATTTCGAGAGCCGAATGTTTAAAATAAGCCTCCTATTTTGTTGGAGTCCCCTGATGAAAAAACATTTGCCATTGCCCATCGTTTAATTTCCAAATATAATTTCTTAATGACTTATTTCCATTGTCAATCGATTCAGTACAGTATGTTGTATGTACAAATTCTGACGACAACAACTTTATTTTAAAGTCGGTAATCATAAATGGTATGTAGTTCAAAGTAGCTTTACCATTTAAAAAACTTAATTGCAATGACTTGTCGTATTTTTTACCTGAAGAACCATACTCAATATAATCATTAGCTAATAGTTTTTCAAAATCCTCTCTTCGATAATGCATTAACTGCTTTTCTAAATTTAATATAACATCGTGTAATTCTTTACTCACCTTATCACCTCAACTAAGATTTTATATCGCTAGTAGAATAGGGTGCCCTTTTCATAAAAAAGAGAACGTTCCCGTGCTTTCGCTTAGGCTACGTTCTCGATATTCAATGGCAATTTTTAATTCAATTATACGCACATTTAATGTTTATGGAGTTTTCATTTCGAAGTTTTCAGCAGCAGGGAGCGATAGGTCGTTTCAAACAAAAATTCAAACGCCTCCAGATGCTTTTTAGCTTCAAACACGTCACGCCCCCACGCATAAATGCCGTGGTTACGCAATAAAATTCCTGGCACCTGATCATTCAGAACACCGGGCACCAGCTTGGCAATCGAGGCGATATCCGCGTAATTAGGCAGTACGGGAATGTGGATTGCAGCATTTTCCTCCCAAATGTTAAAAGCCTTGATCAGCTCAATTCCTTGCACAGGTACAGAGCCTTGCTCTCCGTAATATTCGGATATGAGATTGTTAAACACGGTATGCACATGAAAAACGGCTCCGCAGCCTGTTAGGCGGTAAATTTCGCAATGTATGAGTGTCTCTGCGCTTGGCTTGAGGTTTGTGGCTTCTGCCGCTTTTCCGTACTGATCTACGAAAAGAAAATCCTCAGGAGTGCGCTTGGTTTTATCCTTGCCGCTGGCGGTGACTGCAAAATAAAATTGTTCGGGATGGAAGTCACCGATTCGGATTGACAAATTGCCGCTTGTGCCTGGGAACCAGTTGCGAGATGCGAATAGCTCTTTGACATCAGCGAGTTCTTCCAGTGCGCGACGTTTTTCTTCCAATGAAATGTCTGCCAAGTTAAAACTCATTTACAGCACCCCTTGCTCCTGTTTTTGCTTTAAATCCTCGATAATGTCGTCAAATGTTTCAAAGGGTACATGAGGTACACCCAACTCTTGGCACTTTAAAGTCAGATGTGAGCGAGAGTACACAAGGTCGGCAATTTTGGCTCCTTCAAAATCCGTCAGGCTGTCTCCGATCAAAATCCGCTCGTATTGTTCGGCAGGGTATTGACGAATGACGGTCGTTTTGCACATACCGCAGTCGTTCGTACACGGCTCCTGACATGGATGCGGCCACGTAATTTGGATGTTATCCCCGGAAAAATCCGCTCCATTGCAAAAGATGTGATCATGTGGAATATCGAAGGGTTTTAGCAATGGATCAATAAAAAAATCGATACCGCCGCTGGTGACGAAAAATTCAATCTGCTGCTCTCGTACATAGTCTAAAAAGCGTGCAAAGCCCTCGCGTATACCAGCTTGTCCAAGTACATATGAGATAATTTCGTCCTTTTGCTCCGAAGGCATCAGGGCAAACATGGCACCTACGCCTTCACGAATGGATGTATGCCCATTTACGATTTGATGCATGATGGGCTCACAGCCTACGGGCTGAAAATGTTTCATAATGGCGACAATGTTGTCGCTGTTCGTAATCGTCCCGTCAAAGTCGCAAAAAATGACGGGTTTCTTTGCTGTACTCATCGTTCGCCTCCCCACGTGTCGAGCGCGGATTGCAGCTCGGGGTGAGTACGGGCGTATTGTACCAGCGGAACGTTCTGTTGCACCGCTTCAATCGCTTGCACAAAGGCGCGCCCACCAGCTTCCGTACCCATCGGATGTCCGTGAATACCACCCCCGGCGTTAACAACAACGTCAGTACCAAAGTCACGTACAATTAACGGTACGAGGCCCGGGTGAATCCCTGCGGAAGGGACAGGCATGCTGGCCTTCTGCGGTAGATCAGGGGTGATCAGCTCATCGCGGATCGCCATGTTTTCCTCATGTGGCATCGTCACCGAGCCGTAGGGAGAAGGGAAGAGGACGAGATCAGCCCCAGCCAGCCGCATAAGCTGACCAAGCAGGACGGACGCCGATATACCATAATGCGGCGACGGATAAGCAGCACCCGCCAACGAAGGATGGGCTGCAATCGGCACCGAGACGGCGGGATCGCTGCTAAGTTCATGCAGCACATCGTAACCGTAGGCCAGCACGTTAAACAGTAACGCGTTCGCGCCCGCGTCGATGGCCTTAAGAGCTTGCGCTTTGAGCTGCGAGGTTGGCCCGGTTAAATTAGCGGCATACAGCAGCTTTTTACCGGTTTCACGCTCAGCCGCTTCGGCGGCTTTGATGCAGGCTTCAACACGTTTTTCAATCGGCGTCAGCGCATTTTCAAACAAGATCTCGTCGTCCTTGATCAGATCAACGCCACCGAGAGCCTGCCGGGTAAACTGTTCACGAAGTTCGTCCAAATTAAGACCAATCACGGATTTGAAAATGCTCATGAGCAGAGGACGATCGTACACGCCGAGCTGCTCACGCAAGCCGCTGATACCGAATTTCGGTCCCGGAAAAACAGAACGGAATGCTTCCGAGAAACCCAGTTTCGTTAGCTTAATTCGACCGTCCATCGAAATTTTGCCGAAGACCGTAACCAGCAGTGCAGGAATGTCCCGGCTGAAATTGACATCTGGATAAGCGATGGTCAGGTCGGCATACCGTTCACCGGGGCCTCCATCGTGAATGTCCACAGATTGAACAGAGCCGAGATGCTTTTGCATCGTGTCCCGCTTGGCTTGCGGGAGCTCAGTCCAGCTGCCCACCGTCATGCCGATGGCAATAGATTGGGCCTTTTGGTTAAAATCGGCTTTGTCATCGTATACCCGGTAGGTCGCCAAGCAATAGCTCATTCAATTCCCTCCTTTAGTACAGCTCCCATCTCGCGGGATCGTTCAGCGCACCGCTGCACCGCCGCAATCACTGTTTCGTAGAAGTCGCCTTTGTCCAGCGTTTCCAATGCTGCTACCGTGGAGCCATTGGGTGACATGATTTTGTGGCGAAGGGCAGAAGGCTCCTCTCCGGTTTGCTGTACCATGCGTGCCGCTCCAAGCGCGGTTTGCACCGTTAGTTCGTGTGCTTGCTCAGGAGTTAAGCCACCACGGATTCCCCCGGCAATCATGGCTTCCATCAAGTAATAGACATAGGCAGGACCGCTTCCGGATATCCCGGTCAAAACATCCATTTTCTCTTCTTCTATAATCGTTACCGTACCTACAGATTCGAACATCGCAAGCACGTTTTTACGCTGGTTTTCGCTGATCTCTTTGGAAAAACTGATGCCTGTGGCTCCCAGCCCAATCGAGCTGGATGTGTTTGGCATTGTCCGCGTGATCGGCTGCTTGCGCCCAAGCAACGTTTGCATCGTACGAATGGACAATCCGGCGATTACCGAAATGATCAGCTGCCCATCTGACAGGAGGGGGCCGAGCTTTCCAAGTGCTTGTGCAGCATCCTTGGGTTTCATAGCAAGCACGATGACCGGAGAATGACGCAGCAGTTCGGTTTTGGCGGCATCTTCGGTTTGGAACAATACTCCGTATTGCTTTTGAAGTTCTTCAAGGCGAGCCTGATTACTGCGGTTGATGACGGTAATACCGCCACGTTTGACGACAGAACGAGCCGTCATTCCGCGAATAATAGCCTCTGCCATTGATCCTGCCCCGAAAAATGTAATTTGTTCGTTAATTAAAACCTTTGTTTGTGATTCACACATGATTCATAACCTCCAAGGATACGGATTGATTTATGATATTATTCCCTGATTTGTCCAGTACCGTACACGCGATATTTGGTCGAAGTCAAGGCAGGCAATCCCATTGGGCCGCGGGCATGTAATTTTTGCGTGCTGATTCCGATCTCGGCACCAAATCCAAACTCGAAGCCATCCGTGAAGCGGGTGGATGCATTGTGGTACACGGCTGCGGCGTCTACTTCTTGCAGAAAACGTTCAGCATGGGCTTTGTCCTCGGTGACAATACATTCCGAATGCATCGTACCGTAACGGGCAATATGCTCCAGTGCTTCGTCCAGATTGTCTACGACCTTGACGTTCATAATGTAATCATTATACTCGGTGCCATAATCCTCTTCCGTGGCAGGAACAGCCCAAGGAGCCAGTTCTCGTGTCCGTGCGCAGCCGCGCAGCTCAACCCCGGCATCACGGAAGCGTTCTGCCAAACTCGTTAAGTGTGCTTGTGCATAATCGGAGTGAACGAGTAATGTCTCTATTGAGTTACATACGGACGGTCTTTGCACCTTGGCATTCAGTGTAATCGCTTCGGCCATTTCTACATCCGCTGTAGCGTCCAAAAAGGTATGGCATACGCCAGCCCCGGTTTCGATGACAGGCACGGTAGCGTTCTGAACAACATTTTGAATGAGTGAACGCCCACCGCGTGGAATAATCACATCCAGCAAACCGTTCAAGGTGAGCATTTCGTTGACGGAGGCACGGTCTGAATCTTCAATAAGTTGAAGCGCCTCGCGTGGCACGGCTGTTGCGTCTAGCGCCTGCTGAAGCACTTCAATGATCTTGCGGTTGGAGAAGAGGGCGGCCGAACCACCGCGGAGCACAACCGGATTGCCTGTTTTCAAGCACAGACCCGCAGCATCCACGGTCACATTTGGACGGGCTTCATATATGATGCCGATGACACCCAGCGGTACACGTATTTTCTCAATTCGCAGACCGTTTGGACGTTCAATATGCTCGAGCGTGTCGCCGACCGGATCAGGCAGTGCCGCAATTTGGCGTAATCCTTCGGCAATAGCCCCGATTCGGTCCTCGGTCAGCTTGAGGCGGTCGAGCAGCGATTCCGACGTTCCCAGTTCTCGTCCACGCTTCAGGTCATTATGGTTCGCTGCAATCAGCTCTTCAGTATGATTTACTAGAGCTTCAGCCATAGCAAGCAATGCTTCGTTTTTCTGTGCTGTAGTCAGGCGGTTCATGACCCCGGCACTTTTTTTGGCAAGATTCGCTTTGGTTCGTACTTCGCTAAACTGGTTCTCATCGGTTGCAGCTGTGTTCGTCGTTAATCCACTCATGCCTTACGGCCTCCCCACATTTATAATGTAATCCATTCATCCCTGTGAATCACCTCAAGCCGGTGAATGGGACCGATCTTGCCCACAACCTCGCCGCTGGGTAATCCTTGAACAATTTGAAGCTGTGCATCGTCATAATTGACGATACCGCGTCCCAAGACCTTATTTTCCGGCCCCAGCACCTCGACGACATCACCGGCATGAAAGCTGCCTTCCACACGGCGTACGCCAACGGGAAGCAGACTGTGTCCGCCATGCACCAGCGCTTCCTCGGCTCCATGGTCTACATGCACCGAACCCAGTGGGGTGGACATGAAACCAAGCCATTGTTTTTTCATCGGCAGCGAAGAGAGGTGAGTGTCAAAATAAGTCCCAGGCCCGTGTCCTTCGACGGCTGCGTCCAGATCGCCATTTGCGCTGACGCGTCCCACATATACAGGCACACCGCCGCGCGTAGCGACTTTGGCTGCTTCGATCTTGGATCGCATACCGCCGGTTCCTACAGCTGACCCGGAACCTCCGGCCAATGCATAAATCTCCTCAGTAATCTCGTCAATGCGTTCAAAACGTACGGCGTTCGGATGCTTGCGCGGATCTGCCGTATATACGCCATCGGTATCCGTAATAATGATCAAATGCTGCGCTTTGACCAGATTGGCGACCAGTGCAGACAGCATATCGTTATCACCGAATTTCAATTCATCAATCGATACGGTATCATTTTCGTTAAAGATCGGGATGACCTGCTGGCGCAGCAATTCTTCCACGGTCATTCCAGCATTATTCATCCGTTTACGGCTCAAAAAGTCACTGCGAGTCAGCAGGATTTGCGCGCTTACCAAGCCAAAATCTTTAAAAGCCTGCTGATAGGATTGCATGAGAAGAGCTTGGCCTACGGCTGCCGCCGCTTGCTTTTCATGCAGCAGTTTGGGGCGAAATGGGTACCCAATCTCCCTGAACCCGGCGGCTACTGCGCCTGATGTGACCAGCAGCACTTCATGACCTTTTGCACGAAGTAAGCTGATTTCTCGGGCAAAATAAGCAATGGCTTCCCGATTCAAGCCACCTTCCACTCCAGTCAGGGAGCTGCTTCCGATTTTAATGACGATTCGTGTTGACAAGACGTCCACTTCCTTAATTTTACTCTTTTTAATGCAAAAAAAACTTCCATCCTTTGTATGCAAAGGACGAAAGTTTGTGCTTCCGCGGTACCACCTTCATTGATGATTCATGATCATCCCACTTGAAACCTGTTAACGGCAGGGGCCGCCTGATTGCGCAGGGCGCTCGGGGATAGGAGTTGGGAGAGAGTCCAGGTAAATTCTTGCAGCCTATCGGAATTTACTCTCTGAACAGGACCGGGTCTCTCTTAATAGTCCCTTCAACGCGCTAAATGATATTGGATACAGAATACCACGAAAAGACCAGGTTTGGCAAAGAAGTTGTAGCTGGAAAATACGGCTTAACCAAACAGGTTTAGCTTGCCAATTCGATCAGCCGCCTCGGTCAGTCGAGCTTCTGAGCTCAGCAGCCCCGCCCGCACATATCCTTCACCGCCGCTACCGAAGCCGATCCCCGGAGCGACAGCCACCTTGGCTTCCCGCAGTAGCAGATCGGCAAAAGAAGCCGAAGTATAGCCCTGTGGTACAGGCAACCAACTGAAAAAGGAGCCGCTTGGGCGCGTCGCCTTCCAGCCTATTTGCCCAAGTGCATCATAAAAAGCGTTACGGCGCGATTCATAGCGGGATACCAGCTCGCCTACGCATTCCTGCGAGGCCGTCAGGGCCGTCGCCGCTGCTGCCTGAATGCCGCCAAACAGGCTTACATAAATATGATCCTGGAGCAGATTAATCATCGAGATGATTTCGGCATTACCGAGCGCGAAACCAACACGCCAGCCCGCCATATTGTATGTTTTGGACAAGGTATAGAACTCAATCCCCACGTCCTTAGCACCCTCAGCCTGGAGGAAGCTCACCGGACGTTCGCCGTCAAATCCAATAGCACCATAGGCAAAATCACTGGCAACCACGATACCGTTACGTTGCGCGAATTCAACCGTATCCTCGTAAAAGGAAAGTGGAGCAGTTGCCGAGGTTGGATTATTCGGATAATTAAGGAACATTAACTTGGCGCGGCGGCGATCTTCCTCGGAAATGGCCTCATAATCGGGCAGAAAACGGTTCTCTTCCTTTAATGGGAGAAAGGACATTTCCGCTTTAGCCAAGGCCACGCCAGACCAGTAATCCGGGTAGCCGGGATCAGGGACGAGACACACATCGCCGGGATTGAGTAAGATTTGCGGCAGCTGAACCAAGCCCGTTTTCCCGCCAAACAGGATGGCGACCTCGGTTTCGGGGTCGAGCGTCACACCGTAATCCTCCTGATAGCGCCGGGCAACGGCTTCCTTAAGAAAGCTGTAACCGCGAAAAGGCGAATATTTATGATACAGCGGGTTATCCGCTGATTCCTGCAAAGACTTTACAATATGAGATGGGGTGGGGGTATCCGGGTTCCCCTGTCCGAGATTAATGACATCATGCCCTGCCGCAATTTCACGGTTTACATTTTGTACAAGTGTGGCAAAAAATTGAGTGGGTAACTGTTTCATGACGTCAGCGGAGGGAATAAAAAAATGAGTCATCAATTCACACGACCTTTTGGAATAGTTTAAGAAATAATTTATCACGATTTTACCGAGTTGTATAGGAGGAATTAAGCTTGCATGGTTGCGTAATCCAGACTGATCGGGCTATGATGGGAGAAAATACCGGACAATGGGTCACGGGAAGCTCCGGCTCACAAGGAGGAGGAAGGATTTTGACGTATCAGGAAGCTCAGCCGTTCAGTGTTGCACTCATACAAGCTCATATTGAGCTGGGAAATCCCCCGGAAAACCGCAGTCATATCCGAGCTTTAATGGAACAAGCGATGAAAGCCGAACTGAAACCGGATCTGATTGTCCTGCCGGAAATGTGGAACACAGGCTATGCCTTAGATCGCATTCATGAGCTGGCGGACAAAGAAGGGACGGAGACTCGGGCATGGATAGCAGCATTCGCTGCCAACCATGAAGTGAACGTAGTAGCTGGGTCGATCGCAGAGAAAAAAAGCGACGGTCATGTGTATAATACGATGCTCGTTTTTGACCGAACAGGCAGAGAGGTTGCTTCGTATTCCAAAATTCATCTGTTCCGACTTATGGATGAAGAAAAATATCTGCAGCCTGGCGAAGAAAAGGTTTTATTCACACTGGATGGCGAGATTCGGGCAGGTGCGTCGATCTGCTATGATATCCGTTTTCCCGAACTAGCCCGCAGTTTGGCCCTGTCGGGCGCAAATTTGCTGATCGTACCCGCAGAATGGCCTCATCCCCGGCTTCATCACTGGCGTACCTTGCTGACCGCACGTGCTATAGAAAATCAGATGTATGTCATTGCTTGTAACCGGGTAGGTCGCAGCGGAGATACTGATTTCTTCGGGCATTCGCTCATAATTGATCCATGGGGAGAAATCATTGCCGAGGGCGGAGAGCAGGAGGAGGTTCTCACAGGAACAATTGAGTCTGCCTTGGTGCAGGACGTACGTGGTCGTATTCCGGTGTTTGAAGATCGGCGTCCCTCACTGTATGACCGATAATCAGTGTAGAAAGGAATACTCCATGCTTAAGGAACGCATTGAATTTTTGTGCAGCAGGGAAGCATTATAGAGGTCATTTATTCACCTCAAGTTCCTTCGAAATTGGTCTTTAAAACCCAAGTGAGTGAAGCCGAGGTACAGCAAGCATTTGGTTCTTCTCGATAATAAAAAAGTTTTCCGATACCTGTTTCAGATACAGTCCATAGGTGTATTATAATAGTATCCCGACACCAGGAGGTTGATAACGATGGATAACCAAAGTAGATCCGAACTGGCGAATAGGGATGGCCTGTCACGGCCGAGAGGCTTAAATAGACAGGTTGTCGGAAACAATTATGAAATGGGCTATGATCAGGATAAAAGTCCACCAGATTTAGGGAGACCCTGATCACAAAAAGGCGAGGACAGGCACTTTGGGATCACACAGCACATTGGAACTGAGGTAGGACACTCTTGGGAGACCAAGGCTAGAGACCTTAAGGAAAGAAGTGATGCGGGATGGATAAAGTGGAGTTTCCGAGCAAGCGTAAAGTAATCAGGCGAGGCTGACATGAAATTCAAATGAACATGAAATGTGGTTCGTTAAAGACAGATGGAAGCAACATCGCAACAGTGTAATCGAACCCGTAAAGTAAATGAAGTATTGAAAGTATAGGGGCGAAGCCCCGGGACCGCCTTCTTCTCTGGCTTTGGCTAGGGAGGAAGACGGTCCTTTTCACATTCGAAGCTACTTTTGAGAAAGTTGCTCGACCGTTTCTCGGAAGGTATCAATAAAGGCTTCGGCAGCTTTAGACAAATAACGTCCGTTTCGGTAAGCAATGGCCAGGGTACGGCTGGGGGTAGGTTCGGCGAGTGGCAATAATGCTGGAACAAACTCGCTGCTGGCGGCTCGGGCGATAAAACGGGGGACGAGTGTCACTCCCATACCTGTCGCTACGAGCGATTGGAGCGTCTCCATATTAGTGCTTTCAAATACCACATTGGGTTCAAAGCCTGCTTGATGACACAAATCCATCGTCAGCTTGCGAAATCCTTGCCCTTTTTTCAGCACGACAAAAGGCTCATCTTTCAGTTCTTCCATATGCACAGGCTGCGGATGGTCACCATTTTTACGCAGGGCTAGGGGGTGACCCGGAGGAACGGCAAGATCAATCCACTCTTCACCGATGGGCACATAGGAAAGTGTAGGTTCAACTAATGGAAGAGATAGCAGGCTGAGATCTGTATCCCCACTGGCAGTTTTTTTCTCCAAATTCATAGATGAATCCTCGACTAGCACGATTTCAATGTCCGGGTGAGCCTTTTTGAATACCGGCAACACATGCGGCAGCAAATGAGAACCTGTGATAGGCATACTGCCAACCACAACCTTCCCTTTTCGCAGTTGAGAAATATCGTCCATTTCCTGCCGGAGCTGCTCGACTGCATCAACTATTTTTTTTGCCTTTTCTACAAAGCTTGCTCCTGCATGTGTTAATTCCACCGTGCTGGTGTTGCGTTGAAATAAAAGTACCCCAAGTTCTTTTTCCAGTTTGGACAATTGTTGGCTCAACGAGGGCTGAGCAATATGCAGTTTTTCTGCTGCGCGTGAGAAGTTTTTTTCCGCTGCAATTTGCAGGGTGTACTGAAGCTGTCTGAATTCCATCGAATTTTGCGCCCCTTATCTTATAAGCTTTACCTATTACATCATAGATTGATTATACAATAATATAATGAAATTCCCAATCTTAACGATTCTCATGTGTCACAAGTTTTATATAGATGAAGCGTTTTTTCACAAATAGAGTCTTTTAATACAGATAACCAATTCTCTTAACATTCTCCTGATAAAATACGATTAATCTTAGTTCTGGTTGTAAATAAAGTGTCTGGGAGGAAAATGAATGCTAAAATGTTGGGGGATACATACGAAAAAATCGGTGGCTGCACTCGTGGCGACTATGATGCTAGCAGTAAGCGGCGGGACGGCGATGGCAGTCGAAAAGGACACGTCGATTAAAAACGTAATTATTTTGATTCCAGACGGTATGGCTAATGACGCCACTGCACTGGCTAGATGGTACAAAGGTTCTTCCTTAACGTTAGACAGCATGGCAAGCGGCATGGTGCGTACGCATTCTGCGGATGCTCCGATTGCCGATTCAGCTCCGGCGGGTACTGCTTTTGCCACAGGACATAAATCACATACTGGATACGTAGGTGTCCTTCCTGATGAAGCGACAATGCCTGGGCAAGAACCCATTGCAGCGGGTGACGCCAAAAAGCCTGTAGCTTCCATTCTCGAGGCTTCCAAGTTGGCAGGAAAATCGACAGGAATCATTGCTACTTCGGAGATTATGCATGCGACACCAGCCGATTTTACTGCTCATTACCCTGATCGTAAAAATTATGATGCACTCAGCATGCAGCAAGCCTACAACGGGGTTGACGTGGTGTTAGGTGGAGGCGGCAAGTTTTTGGAGGCAGCAGGACGTAAGGACGGCCAGGATTTGGTTGCCCAAATTAAAGACCAGGGTTATGAATTTGTCACGACACCTGAAGGTTTGAAAAATTCGATCTCCAGCAAGCTCTGGGGCAGCTTTTCTCCCGAAGCCCTCGCGTATAACCTGGATCGAGATGCATCCAAGGAACCTAGCCTGGCAGAAATGACAACGAAAGCAATTGATGTGTTATCCAAAAATGACAAAGGCTTCTTCTTAATGGTAGAAGGCAGTAAAGTAGATTGGGCCGCACATGCAAACGATCCAACGGGGATTATTAGCGACGTGCTTTCATTTGACGATGCGGTGAAAGTCGCTTTAGATTACGCCAAGCAAAACCAAAATACTGTCGTTGTAGCAGTAACAGACCACGGAAACGGCGGATTGACGATTGGTAGCAGTAATACAACAAGCAATTATGACAAAACGCCTTTAGCTTCTTTTATAGATCCTTTGAAAAAAGCGAAGCTGACAGGTGAAGGATTGGAAGCCAAGCTGAATGCAGATCGCAGCAATATTAAAGAAGTGCTTTCCACGTATTTTGGCATTACCGATTTGACAGACGAAGAAGTAAAAACAATTAAAGATGCCGAAGAAGGCAGCATGAACTATGCCGTCGGACCGATCATTAGCAAACGTGCGAATATTGGCTGGACTACAGGCGGTCATACAGGAGGTGATGTCGTGTTGTACACGTATGCGCCAAACGGGGACCGTCCATCCGGTGTTATCGACAACACGGATGTCAATAAATATATGACACGTGTACTCGGACTAGATTTGGATTCGGTCAGCAAGCAGCTGTTTGTTCCTGCGAAAGCCGCTTTTGAAGCCAAAGGAGCCAAGTTTACTGCGGACACGAAAGTCATTACGGTGACCAAAGGCAGTAACAAGCTGGAGCTTCCGGTATACAAAAATATTGCTACGCTGAATGGTAAAAATTCCGCGCTCAACGGTGTAGTCGTATTTAACGGCGTTGATTATTTTGTACCCCAGCAGGCAATAGATTTGATTCAGTAATAAGCAGAACCATCAACAAAGGCTGTTTCTTCCATCAAAGGAGGAGGCAGCTTTTTTGTGTGTTGAGATAAATATGTATTTTTTGGGGCGGAGAGTGAAGTTGATTTTCAGAAAATGGGATTTTTTGTGAAACTAGTCACGTTATATTCTCTCTGATGTTGCTAGAATAATACATGCACGGTACAAGCCGCTGATGATGTGAAGTCCGGATGGACGAGGGAAGAAGGGATGAGTCACGGACGAATTATTACTGCGTCTGGCTGACGGCAAGGAATGGACGCATACGGAAATGACGGAGCTGCTGACACGTCTGGATGATGAGCCGACGCTTCGGGCTCAACTGCGCAAACTGGCAGCTCGCACCAAGTTGGAGCGTTATGGCAAGGGTGTTTTTTTACGGGGATTAATTGAATTCTCCAGTATATGTCGTCAGGACTGCATGTACTGTGGGCTGCGCGCTTCGAATAAACAGGCAGATCGTTACCGTTTGCAGCCGGAAGAAATTCTGGCCTGTTGTGCGGAGGGGTATGAACTGGGTTATCGGACCTTTGTGCTGCAAAGTGGGGAAGATTACTGGTTTACGGCAGCCCGGCTGACGAAACTGATTCGGGAAATTAAAAGCCGTTTTGCGGATGTGGCGGTTACACTGTCCATCGGTGAACGGGATGATGAAACTTATGAGCGACTATACGAGGCGGGCGCAGACCGTTTTTTGCTGCGGCATGAGACAGCTTCCCCCAGTTTGTACGCCAAGCTGCATCCGACGATGACGATGGAAAGCAGGCGCAGCCGTCTGCTGGCTTTGCAACGAATCGGCTTTCAGATTGGGGCCGGATGTATGGTGGGGTTACCGGGGCAAACGAATAGTGAATTAGCAGACGATTTGGTCTATCTGCACCGCCTATCACCAGATATGATCGGGATTGGTCCCTTTTTACCGCATAGCAACACGCCGCTCCGGGATGCCAGTCAGGGGAGCATGGAAAAGGCACTCGATATCATTTCGTTATCCCGATTGGTCGTTCCAGATGCGCTTATTCCTGCGTCCACGGCAATGGGAACAATTCATCCCCAAGGCAGGGAGAAGGCGCTTCAGGCGGGAGCGAATGTGGTGATGCCCAATTTGTCGCCGCTGGCGGTGAGACCCAAGTATGCGATTTATGAGAATAAAATATGTTTGGGCGATGAGTCTGCCCAATGTCGACATTGCCTTGAGCTGCGGATCCGTGGAGCGGGATTTGAAGTCGATATGGGGCGCGGCGATAGTTTGAGAGTGCAACGACAGCTTATGAGACAGGAAACTTTGTGAGGCCATAACGGAAACATTGCAGTAACCATAAACAAGGAGATGGGTATACGTGAGTGGAGTACGAGAGAAAGTGTCGGCGGATTTTATTAATGAAGCAGAGATTATGGCGGCAGTGGAGCAGGGGAAACAAGAGGCAACGGATCGACACCGTATTTTAGAAATTTTAGAAAAGGGCAGAGCCTGCCGGGGGCTGAGTGCAAGTGAAGCGGCGGCTCTTTTGCATGTAAATGATCCTGAATTATTGGAAGAGATGTTCAAATCTTCGAGGGCAGTCAAAGAGCAGATTTATGGCAACCGGATTGTGCTGTTCGCCCCTTTATATGTAAGCAACCACTGCGTTAATAACTGCGAATATTGTGGTTATAAACATACCAATGACAGCTTTAAGCGCAGCCGCCTAACACCGGAGGAACTGGTCGAGGAGGTTAGAGTGCTTCAGGAAATGGGGCACAAACGGCTCGCACTGGAAGCGGGGGAGGACCCGATCAATTGTTCTATTGATTATATCGTCGATTGTCTGCGTCAGATCTACGATATAAAGGTGGACAATGGGAGCATCCGGCGGGTTAATGTTAATATTGCTGCAACGACGGAGGAGGATTACCGGAAGCTTGTGGAGGTCGGGATCGGTACGTATATTTTGTTCCAGGAAACGTATCATCGGGAAAGCTATCGCAAATATCATCTTCAAGGGCCAAAACGGGACTATGATTGGCACACCACCGCAATGGACCGAGCCATGAGTGCGGGTATAGATGATGTGGGGATCGGTGTGTTGTACGGTCTGTATGATTTCCGCTATGAAACTGTAGCGATGCTCAAACATGCCGAACATTTGGAAGAAGTCTTTGGCTGCGGTCCTCACACGGTTTCTGTTCCTCGACTTCGTCCGGCTGAAAATGTGGATCCGGAGCGTTATCCATATTTGGTGAGTGACGAGGATTTTATGAAAATTGTAGCGGTTCTTCGGCTGGCTGTACCTTATGCGGGAATGATCCTGTCTACGCGTGAGGAGTCGGAATTTAGGGACCGTGTCATTGGTTTGGGTGTATCGCAAATCAGTGCTGGTTCTGCTACCGGTGTAGGGGCATATGCAAGACAAGAGACGAATGATAAGCCTCAGTTCGAGGTTGGGGATCATCGCTCGCCGATGGAAATTATCAAAAGTCTGTGCCGTGGCGGATATATGCCGAGCTACTGTACAGCTTGCTACCGTGAGGGACGAACCGGAGATCGCTTCATGGAGCTTGCCAAATCCGGACAAATTCACAATGTATGTCAGCCGAATTCGCTGCTCACCTTTCAAGAATACTTGCTGGATTATGGGGATGAAGAGGCACGTGAACTGGGAGCTGCCGCCCTGCGAGAGAATCTGGAACGTATACCACGTGAGTCGACGCGTCGTTTGACACTTGACAGGCTGGAACGGCTGGAAGCAGGCGAGCGTGATTTGTATTTTTAGTAGCATGATTTCTGGCTATATAAATTTTTCATTATAAATTTTCATTATAATAGAAACGGAAAATAAAAAGCAGTCGCGTTGGTGTCAGCGCGGCTGCTTTTGTGTGTATGGAGAGATAACAAACATAAATTATAAGGTCTTTCAGGAATAGCTGCCAGATCCAATGGCTTGCTCCCATGCCAGCATAGCGGACGGAAAGCATTCAATGGCACGGGGGAAGACCCCCTGTACATAGGCGATAAAAATGCCATAGTTCACAATAGGCACCCCGGCAGCTTTCGTTTCTGACATTCGATGAAGCATCGTGCGCCGATTGAGCATGCAGGCACCGCAATGAATAACCAGTGCATACTCGCTCAAATCGTCAGGAAAGCTGGAGCCGGATGCATGCTCAATGATGAGGCGTTTACCTATCGTTTGACGGAGCCAACGAGGTATTTTCACTCGACCAATATCGTCAGATTGGCATTGGTGAGTGCAGGCTTCGGCAATGAGTACGCGGTCTCCATCCTTGAGGCGATCAATGGCTCTTGCACCTCGTACCAGTTCGTCCAAATCGCCCTTATGACGGGCAAACAGGATGGAAAAAGAGGTAAGAGGCACATCCTTGGGCGTATCGGCCGCTACTTTCATAAAAACCTGTGAATCGGTAATGACCAAGCGGGGCTTGCGTCCTAGTCGTTCCAGCGTCAATCGTAGTTCATGCTCCTTAGTCACTACAGCGATGGCATCGCTCTCTAGCGTATCGCGGATTGTTTGCTGCTGCGGCAGGATCAATCGGCCCTTTGGTGCAGCTTTGTCGATGGGAACGACCAACACGACAACATCGCCGGGTGACAACAAGTCACCGACGATACGGAAACGATCCTCGTTTTGGGGGAGTGTATTAGTGATGGCCTTTTTCAGTTCCGTGTCTCCCCAGAGCATAGAGGCGCTGAAAGGAATCAGGGCGAGATCCAGTTCATTTTCCAGCGTTGCAGCCATTTTATCTGATTCGGTAAGGGTATCTATCTTATTCAATACCCCAATAACAGGAGTTTTTTTGGTGCGAAGCTTTTCGAGTAGCTTGTGCTCGAATGGTCCGACTCCAATAGTGGCGTCGATAACGAGCAGGGCCAAGTCTGTACTATTAAGTATTTCTAGCGTTTTGTTGCGGCGCAGCTCCCCGATCTCACCCTCATCGTCCAGTCCGGCGGTATCCACCAGAACAATGGGACCCGCAGGGAGTAGCTCCATCGGTTTGAAAACTGGGTCCGTGGTCGTTCCTCCTACAGGAGATACCACAGCGGCGGGCTGGCCGGTCAGGGCGTTCAGAATGCTGGATTTGCCTGCGTTGCGGCGACCGAGCAGGACGATATGTGGTCGGTTGCTACGTGGGGTATCATTCATTCCCATGGTGAGTTCCTTCTTCCTGCCCCGGAATTCCGGGCTTGGTTACTGTATAGGGATGGCACAATTGGTCAATCCGTGAACGGGTCAGTAGGCCGCGATCTTCTGCAATATCCTCTGGTGCGCGACCTTGCGTAATGGCTGCTGATGCAATGGAGGCAGCTTCATCATAGCCAAGCTCCGCGACCAGCGCGGAAGCCATCACGGCTGAGTTACGCAGATTTGTAGAACAGCGTTCCTCACGTACGATCAGGCCACGCACACATCGTTCCTCGAATAGTCGAACCGCGCTGTTAAGAATATGTAGCGATTCCAGCAGCGATTCGGCAATCAGCGGCAGGAATGCGTTTAGCTCCAGCTGACCGGAGGCAGCGGCCATAGTTATAGCCGCATCTTCGGCCATCACACGCATGGCTGTTAGTCCTGCCATTTCAGCTATTACCGGATTGACCTTACCAGGCATAATAGAGGATCCGGCTTGAACTGGAGGTAGCGTGTATTCGCCAATACCACCGAAGGGACCAGAGGCCAGTAGGCGAAAATCGCTAGATATTTTGAACAGGTTCACGGCGGCGGATTTGAGTAGACCGGACACCTCCACAAAGACATCCATATTCTGAATCGGGTCCATCGGGTGGTCGCTGCGACTTAGTCCAAAGCCGGTCTCGTCCGCCAGCTTTTCGACCATTCGATAGCTGTAAGCGCGGGGCGCGTTCATACCTGTGCCAATCGCCGTGCCTCCAATCGGGATTTCCCGCAGCCGCTCTTCGGCTTTATAGAGACGCCAGCGGTCGCGTGCTATAGCCTTTGCGTAGGCACCAAAGCCTTGCCCGGCCATCATGGGCAGGGCATCCATTAGCTGAGTGCGACCTAGCTTGAGCAGGTCGGCATATTCTGTTTCTTTATGCTGTAAAGCATCTTGTAACGAAGCCATCGTGTCACATAAAGGCCGAAGCAGCCGTATCGCTGCAATTCGTAGCGCTGTGGGATAGACATCATTCGTAGACTGGCAGCAGTTCACATCATCCAGCGGATGTATAATCTCATACTGCCCTGGCTTGCCCCCTAGCTGTACGATGGCCAAATTAGCAATGACCTCATTCACATTCATATGGGTACTGGTGCCTGCACCGCCTTGTATAGCATCCACGGTAAACATATGTTGGTGCCGTCCGGCGAGTAATTCGTCGCAGGCGTTTACAATGGCAGAGGCCCGGTGGGCAGGAAGCCGTTTCTGCTCACCATTCACTTGAGCGGCAGTTTTTTTTACCAACACAAGAGCGTGGATCAGGTTTCGGTTCACGGGCCTGCCACTGACCGCAAAATTATTCATCGCGCGTGCAGTATGAATACCATAATAGGCATCTACAGGAATTTCCATTACTCCTAGCGCATCCCGCTCAGTTCGCGTATTTGTAGGCAGAGGAAAACCTTCAGTCATAGACCCGTTGCCGGAATGCGCGTCATATGCAGTAGCTGACGTGCGCTTGCAGCTCGTTTTTCCTCAACACGGGCGTGAACCAGATCCGGTTCGACCAACTTGAGGGCATGTGTTGGACATTTTCCAATGCAGGCCGGACCACCGTCCACACCTTCGCACAGATCACATTTGCTGGCAATCATGCGTTCTTTGGGTTGCAAACGCCCTGACATATTGGTGTACAATCCGTCTTGCACGACAGGCTGCCCGTTTCGATATTCGGGTACCATGGTAATCGCGCCGTAAGGGCAGGCGATCATACAAGTTTTACAGCCGATGCAGCTTTCGCTGTTAATGAGAATACAGCCGTCTGCGTTCGTAATGGAGCCGTTCGGACAAGCGTTGGCGCATGGGGCATCCTCACAGTGACGGCACTGAACGGGTGCGGTGACCCCAAATGATTTGATAACCTTCAGACGAGGGTGAAAATGAAATTCATCATCCGGCGAAATAAAAGGGTTCTCCGCTGAATGGGCGATGACACATGCGATTTCACAGGTACGACAGCCGATACACTGATCGGGATCAGCTAAAACAAAACGGTTCATACAACTCGACTCCTCTCTAACTAACGACAAATATAATGTATACAGCATTGAAATAACTTAACGTATTAATGAATGGAGTAATCGGTATCTCCTTTGGTGGAGATAGTACTGCTACGGCTTTGCTTGCCGGGCCCTCGTTTTTGGAAGGTCGTGTGCAACAGATGATGCGACACATGACCAAGCGGCTCACCCAGAAATTCATCATAAAGTTTGATGATGTGAGGGTTCTCATGCGATTTTCGTACCTGGTGTGCAGCATCATGTCCATAGATAGAGGATTTACGTGCCCGATAAGCTTCAATTCGTTGTTTTTCTAACATGAGCTTAGGTTGTCCGCCTCCGCTGATACATCCGGCAGGACAGCCCATCACCTCAATAAAATGATAATCACATTCGCCCGCCTGCACACGATCCAGTAGACGATAGGCGTGTTGTAGCCCGGCGACGACCGCCACCTTGAGCTGCAGCTTGCCTACCTGAACCTCAGCTACTCGAATGTCTTCCTCGCCACGTACAAAATCGAGCTGGAGCTTCGGTAGTTTTTCATTCGTCAGCAGCTCGTAACCTGTACGGATGGCAGCTTCCATGACCCCTCCCGTTACACCAAAAATGGAACCTGCTCCTGAATATTGCCCTAACGGTGAATCGAATTCTTCATCGGGCAGGTTCGTAAAATCAATTCCACGCTGCTTGATCCAGTATGCAAGTTCACGCGTGGTCAGTACCTCATCCACATCACGGAAACCGTCAGATTCCATTTCGGGACGATCGCACTCAAATTGTTTACAGGTACATGGCATGATGGCAACGCTGTATATATTCGCAGGTTCCACCTCGTCCAGTTGTGCGCCATAAGATTTGATCAGCGCTCCTAACATTTGCATCGGAGATTTGCAGCTGGATAGATGGTCTAGCAGATCGGGATATTCAATCTCGGCAAATCGGACCCATGCTGGACAGCAGGATGTGAACATGGGTAAGGGTCCGCCTTCGGTCACGCGACGAATTAATTCAGTGCCTTCCTCCATGATGGTCACGTCAGCTCCAAAGTTGGTGTCGTATACCCGGTCGAAGCCAAGGCGGCGCAAAGCAGCAGCCATTTTCCCAGGCGTCAAGGTGCCGAACGGCATTCCGAATTCCTCCGCGAGTGAAACACGAATAGCCGGAGCACATTGGACGATCCGAAACTGTCCAGGTTTGGTCATCATATCGGTTACCTTATTCAAGTTGTAGCTATAATAGGCAGCGAATAGCGGCTCTCTGATGTCGGCAGGCATATCGCGTTCTTGTATACGTTCCAGCCGTCTAGCGGCGCCTTCCTGTGGAGATGAACCTGCCCAGTCAGATGCGTATACGCTGCATATTTGTACACATTGACCGCAAATAACACATCGGTCTGCATTCACGGTTTGCGGTTCTCCGGGCAGTCCCTCTATGGCATTTACTGGACAAACCCCAGCACAACGTCTGCATCCCGTGCAGAGCGTAGGGTCAATATGAATGACAGGGTCTGTGCAATCAGTCGTCTTCATACAAGGAGGCGAAGAGATCTTGTCTATTGTGGTTGACATGGTTTTCTACCTTTCTGCGGCTGATTTTGACCTTACAGGCGTGGGAAAAAGACTTCCCGCCGAGGCTCTGGAGGCGAGTCGGATATACCTTTGGCCAGCCGTAGCACATGATTCGGGCAGGCCTCTACACATGCAGGCTGTCCGTCTGCTGTTTCTGCGCACAAATCGCATTTGCTTGCCGCGGTGCGGGGAAGGGCGGCTCGATTTGCACGGTGAGTCAGGCCGGACTGCGTTACAACGCGTCCTGCCCGATAGACCGGGGACACCTCAATTGCCCCGAAGGGGCAGGCCAATACACAGGAGGTGCAACCGATGCATCGTTCCTCATCAATCATGACGACGCCGTCCTCCTGACGAATGGCCTGAACCGGACAGGCATGTGCGCAGGGGGCATTTTCACAATGCCGGCATTGCACTGGCACATACGTATCCCCGGCGCGCACCACATACACCTTGGGTACCACAGGCACGCTGACGGTTCCGACCGAAGCGCCTATGCCGTTAGCCTGACTGTGAACGGCGAAGCACGCCAGTTCACAGGCTTTGCAGCCAATACATTGCCCACCGTCTGCGACTACGAAGGAGGAGGCGACAGCGCTTGTTCTATCTGCTGCACCCATTCTACTCGTCGGACGGTGTAGCGTGTTCCGCGCGCCGCTCATCTCGTCACCTTATCAGCCAAAACGGCTTCCTTGACGTTCATCTGTCTGCGAATCCGTTGATATGATTCATGTACATCACGTTCGGCCTGCGCTTGGTCTGCAATCCGTTCCAGCCGGATGGCACAGTATTTTAATTCCGGGGTTTTGGATACCGGATCAAGAAAATCGGCGGTCAGCTCGTTACACGCCCCAACCCACCAGTGATAGGTCATGTAGGTCGCACCTTGTTGCACACGGTCACTGATTTGTGCCCGTGCCATGATGCGTCCCCGACGGGAGGATATGGCAACAATTTCGCCATCCAGTATGTTCAGATCTGCTCCGTCTTCCGGGCTAATTTGAATAAATCCAGGCTCATCAGACAGCTGGCGTAGCGCACGGCAATTGCCAGTCATGGTACGCACGGAGTAATGGCCTACCTCACGGACTGTGGACAAGACAAGCGGATATTTTGCATCCGGCTGTTCTTGTGGCGGACGCCATTCGCAGGCGAATAATCGACCTTTGCCACTAGGCGTAGAAAATTGATTGCCTTTGTACAAATACGGTGTGCCTGGATGTTCCTCTGTAGGGCAAGGCCACTGTACGCCACCTTGCTTCTCCATTTTTTGGTAGCTTGCACCGGCGAATAACGGACAGAGGCTTCGCATTTCATCCCAAATTTCCTCTGTGTTTGCATACGACATAGGGTAGCCCATGGCGGTAGCAACCTCGCTAATAATGGCCCAGTCTGGCTTAACATCACCCTGCGGCTCGACGGCCTTACGGATACGCTGAAAGCCCCGGTCTGCCGAAGAATATACACCGTCATGCTCGCCCCAGGCAGTAGAAGGGAGGATGACATCGGCGTGTAGCGCTGTTTTGTTCATAAAAATATCCTGTACCACGACAAATTCCAATTGGTCTAGCGCTTCACGTAACTCGGCGGCGTTCGGATCACTTTGTACAGGGTCTTCGCCGAAAATGTAATAAGCTTTCAGCTTGTTCTCCTTCAGGATGAGGTGTGGCACCTCCGTAAGTGGATATCCTTTTTTACGCGGCAGCTCGACACCCCATGCTTTTTCAAACTTTTTGCGAACCGCGGTGTCTGTTACATCCTGGTAGCCAGGATACACATTCGGCAATGCGCCCATGTCGCAGGAGCCTTGGACATTGTTTTGTCCCCGTACAGGTCCGATGCCCACATTCGGCTTGCCCAGGTTTCCGGTCAACAGCGCAAGGGAAGCGAGCCCCTTTACCACGTCAACGGCCTGTGAAAATTGACATACGCCCATTCCATACAGAATTGTTGCGGTAGGGGCCTTTGCATATTCCCTCATAGCTGTCCGGATGTCAGCCGCCTTGACCCCTGTAATGCCTTCCGCATATTCGGGAGTATATTTTTTAATGCTCTCTACGTATTCAGCAAAGCCTTCTGTGTTTGCTTCAACATATCGTTTGTCGTACAGTCCTTCATGCACAAGTACATGACCAAAAGCGTTCACCAAAGCCATGTTCGAACCGCCTTTTAGTGGTAGCCACATATTCGAAATACGTGCGGTTTCGGTCATACGCGGATCGCATACAATAATTTTGGCGCCTCTTTGCTTGGCAGCTACAATGCGTCTTGCGACGATCGGATGCGTTTCGGGTGCGTTATATCCAAACACGAAAATGAGATCAGAGTGTTCAATTTCAGGAATAGAGTTAGACATGGCCCCATCCCCGAGCGAGTAAGTCAAACCTGCCACAGAAGGACCGTGGCATACACGAGCGCAATGGTCAATATTGTTCGTGCCAATGACCGCCCGCATGAACTTTTGCATGACATAATTGGCTTCATTTCCCGGACCGCGTGCGGAGCCTGTCCCCATAATGGAGTCGGGTCCGTACTTTTCCTTAATTGCTGACAGCCGTTCGGCAGTATACTGAATGGCTTCCTTCCACTCCACTTCCTCCATGACACCATTTTTGCGAATCAGGGGCTTGCGCAAGCGTGAAGTCAGAATCTGCGGATCATTCAGAAAATCCCATCCATAGTGTCCTTTCAGACACAGTGTTCCTTCATTTGTACGACCATCAGCCGGCTCTGCGCCAATTACCTGTCCCTTGTCCACCAGCAAATGAAGCTGACAACCGCTTCCGCAGTAGGGACATACTGTTAATACCTTGTCTGCCATGTGTGCAGCACCTCTTTTTATATGAAATAGATGAAACTCGTAACATGAAAAAAGCCAATACAAAAATGCCGCTTTACGCTGCATCCTGTACTGGCTTATCCGCGAGCGAGGAGACAAGCTCCTTCCCGCTAATCCAACCGGTGTATGTGTTGTAGTTCAAGAGTAATGATGATGTGTCCGTCTCCATGGACTGAGGGGCAGACCTCCCAAGTATAAGTGAAGGGACTGCCAAGCGTTTTTTCGGCTTCGTTCATAAACTCCTTTTCCAGATAGGGACGAAGGACGTTCCAATATTCCCTGACCTTGTCCTCGGCTCCTTCATGAACGAGAATTTCGGA
Organism: Paenibacillus sp. TY11; assembly: GCF_059772165.1. Classification (NCBI taxonomy): domain Bacteria; kingdom Bacillati; phylum Bacillota; class Bacilli; order Caryophanales; family Paenibacillaceae; genus Paenibacillus; species Paenibacillus sp. TY11. The sequence continues at coordinate 37,976 of NZ_JCBAIQ010000031.1, forward strand.
CAGGTTGGACAAGGTGCCTCGAATTTCTACCGTAATCCGGAGCGGCGAATCCAGTGAAACCTTGACGTTATCCGGTCCTTTTCCCCGGTAATGCTTGACAATGCATACGGCTAGCTTCCTTATGCGCTCACGGTATTCCCATTCGGTATTCAACATCTGGACACTCCGCTTCGAATCAAAATAAAGGCGTACTTGCCGCGCATGCCAGACAGCTTGTGTAGCTGGTTTAGAACAGGAAGCAACCGTCCCGCCCAAAGTAATCTGCCCAGCACGGCGTATCACCCTTCTATGGTAGAACAGGTTGACCCGGAAAGATGTGAAATTCATTACACTGGGCCAAAATTTTACATGGATTAGACCGCTCTTGAAGCAGTTATACCGCTATGGTTTTTATGTTGCTTCCTGTTCCCTCGCGTTGTTTGTACAGTTCTAACACAAAAGCAGTTGAATCACGTACTATGGGCTGAGATTAGTAAATGGCATTCCCAAAGCCCTACACTGAAACGTATCCTCAAACGTATTAAAACCAAGATACACATGAAAAACTATGAGAAATGCTGGTTCGCTCAACAGCTCGGATAGCAATCAAGCCTAAGAGTATACAGGAATTCCACGAGGACTACCTGCTATACATTGTGGATGAGGCTTCTGGTGTGGACGATAGGATCATGGCGGCGATATTCGGTACGTTTCAGGCGGCCACAATAAATTTTTCACGTGCGCGAACCCGACCAAAACGGAGGCCACTGAAAAAGTCTATTTTATAAAAAACGTCAAAAAAACGAGCCTCTAGAATCGCTTCTAAGGCTCGTTTCGCGTTCGAGGAATCATATTTGACCCCCTAAAGTTTTGGTGTTTTTAAAAATCAGGTAGTTTTTCAGTGGCCTCCAAAAACGTCGGGTGTTTTTTTATGATTTGCATAATAAGGACAGAGCGGACTATAAAACACGCAAGGCATCCTGTTTGGACAGTCCAAGAACCAGCAAGGATAATATCGCCATGCCCAAGCGGAAGTATGGCGAAGGCAGCGATGTCTGGAGAGTCCGGGTTGAAGGTGAATTTCTTTGTGGAGAATCGGATACATTTATTTCGTTGGAGGTAGCTGAATTTGCAGCTAAAGAAGTGAATCTGCATCCTTCCGGAGATATTCTAACTATAGCGTTGACGTTGCACCATTTGGTGATAATGAAACCTCAATGTTTGCTGGCATAGGGCCAAGAATTGCAGGGGAACACCATCATTTCAAGAAAGACACGATGGTAACTGCCGCATGGGTGATTAGCCTGGCTAAAGAACTACATTTAGATTATTCATTTTTGAACCGAATCAGAATAAGAGTGGACGATAGCGGTGTAGGTGGAGGAGTAACTGATCGACTAAACGAGATTGTAGCTGAAGAAGGACTGCCTTATGAAATCATTCCGATTAACAATGGCTCTTCTTCTTTAGATGAGCACTATGGAAATTTAGTTACTGAAATGGGCATCCATTAAGGAACAATTGGAACAGAATATGAGCAATTTCATAAATGGAGATACAAGTGTTCTGCAATTACCTGATGATGATGTATTGATAACTCAACTTACATCACGTAAATGGAACATGACTAGTAAAGGTAAAATATTGCTTGAAAGTAAGAAGGATATGAAAAAGCGTGGGCTCAAGTCACCAGACCGAGCTGACGCTTTTGTTTTGACATTTGGAGAATATTTGAAGGAACCAGATACACATATTATGCTTCCATCCATAGGTAGTGTGTCAGTGAAAAGATAAATAGAGGGATGGGCCTTGTTTGGTGAGAGTTGATAATTACAAATTCGTATTCATATAGAGAACATCACTCTACCAATGCGATCAGTAAGCGACTGAATCCATCGCTGTATACAAGTTGGATAAGGAGGTGGAGCTGCAGGCAAAAGATCGCTTGCTGGTGCTGGCAATGGACAAGCTTTCCAGTATGCAACTAGAGGTTATTCAGCGAAGTTATCTAGATAATGAGGGTGAGTTTTTGGTTATATCAGTTGTGGGGAAATGGGAATTAGTTACAGTACATTTCGTAGATTAAAATGTGAAGCTATCAACATACTAGGGACTGCATTGAATCTTAACGTTATAACAGAAAAATATATAGATATCCAAATTGTATAAAAAGCAAAAGTCGAAGATCGGTTTCTTCGACTTCTGCTACTTTAGTCTTCTACAAAACGGATATATGGACGTTGGAAATATCTTTGGTCAGACACGAAGTAATATTCTTTCCCCACAACAAGAGGAGGGATAACGGACTTTGAAGAGATATATAATTTTTTAATCTCGCCTCCGTTAGAAGCATCGCTTTGGATGACTAAGTAATCATCTTTAACTTCGACTAATTTAGCGGTTTCACTTGGATGAGATCCTGAATAATAATAAATCAAACCAATGATTAGTGAAAAAAATGCAATTTTTAAAATAAATGATGAAATTTTTTTTTGTTACTAACATTAGAATTCACCTCCAATAATTGCTCATTATACTATATCTATGATATTATTGGAAATGTATTTACAATATTATTCCACTTTGGAGGTAAAAGATGAAAAAGAAGACAGGGTTACTCTCGCTTGTGGTAGTTGGACTCCTTGCATTTTCTCAAGGCTCAGTTAGCGCGGCTAGTGCGGCAGAAATGGAGGTAATGGACTATACTCCACTGAAAATTGACAACAATCTAACGGTTAAAAAATTTTCTGATGGCCGTATTGCGCCGATTGAAAATGCAAAATCTTTGACGGAGAAACAACAATACGAGATCTTAAGCGAAATGGGTTATACCGAAAAAGAAAGTGAAGAACTCTCTGAGGCAGAGAAAGTTTATCTCATTACTGAGGGTGGAGTGAAAGTTAATGTAACCCAAAGTGAAATGGTTCACAAATATTTTGATCTTAGTGGTAAGGAACATATAATTACACCAGAAAATGAAGCTGAAATTAACAAAATCAAAGAAGCTGATTTAAAAAAATAAAAGGTGATAAGTTTAGTACATCTGCAATGGGATCTGTTAACGACGGTACTTTTTCAGGCACTTCTTCAATTCATTATATGGGGAAAACAGCTAATGGTAGAGAGTACAAGTATTCATACAGAACACATTTTAACTGGAGCAACATCCCTTGGATTACCTTATCTGATAGGGTAGCGCATGCTTTCCAATCCCATACTTCTGCCATTGGGTCAAAAGCTGATTTCTTTTATCGTTCAGCAAATGGAAACTGGCAAGATGGTGAATTTAGTAATATTGATCAATCACAAACTTTGGGAACTATTGGGTCGGTGCGCTTAATACCCATCAAAGAGCAATACGGAACTTTATATACTGAAGTAAGAATACCAGAAGCGCATGGTGGCGCTACAGGAAGCTTTGCCAATAGTTATGCTCATTCATACACTGAGGTACCATTCGCTATATCTTTAGGTTCAGTGAGTATTACTGGGACTGGATTAGGCGATTTTTGGAGTTGGAGAAGCAATTTCACAATTGGTCAATGGGAATAGTAATATTTTTGACGGGAAAATGACCTCTTTATGACCCGCCACTGGACTTTTCATGTGGTAAATTTGTATCATGGAAAATCAAATAAGGAACGCATCGCAGCGCTTTCGAGCCTCGGTAAATCAGGTTGGTCAATGTGCAGGCCTTTTTTACATGGCCCGCGCAGGCGACAAGGGTAACGTTAACCAGTGGAAATATTAACAGCCTGATCAGAATTCTCGCGCGGTTCAATTCCGTAGAGACTTTTCTCCTACCTATTAATTCCAATCTCTTTATTGTCGATATATACAGAATAAGGGGGAATTATTAATGGCTAGAAGACGGAGAAGAAAGCAGAAAAGTTCTATTGAGGAGGTCATCGCAGGGATTGCGTTAATAGCACCGTTCTTTTTTATCTTTTCAGTAACGGGTTCAATCGGTGCCTCTGTTTTTGCATCTTTTATGGCAGTAGAAATAGTCATAGCATTTATTATCTATCGTCAAATGGCTGCTTCAACAAGACTGCGTAACTCTGGGACTGCTGAAATTGATAAAATGGATGGTTATCAATTCGAGAAATATTTAGGACATCTGTTCAGAGCACAAGGATACAAAGCTGAGGTTACACAAGCTTCTGGAGATTAAGGTGTCGATCTGGTTCTTACAAAAAGCGGTCAGTGTATCGTGGTTCAGGCGAAACGGTACAGTAAAAATGTTGGACTTAAAGCGGTTCAGGAGGTTTACGGTGCGGTAGCTCATTACCGTGCATCTTCGGCATGGGTCGTGACAAATAGTGATTACACAGAGCAAGCCTACAGACTGGCAAGGTCCAATAACGTTCGCTTGATCAACAGGGAACAGCTTATTGAAATGATTTTGGAGGTTAAACAAAGGAATTCTGCAACTAAGAAAGCAGGTTAGAAGCAAGAAAGAGAGGAATTCAAAGAATGAATAAACTGAGTTTGATTTCTGAGCGTATTCTCTTTTTAACTCATCCTCTCTAGTAACTAAGTACAAATGCTTTTATGCACAGCGCAGCGTTTTGCATCCCGTTTAACGTGAATGGGTCTTATCGCTGTTTATTTTTTTAGGTTTTAAATAAGCGCTTGTGTTACTTTGGTGCTATAAATACATAGGCAGATACAGGTCACTCATTTGGGTGGCTTTTTTATTGCCTTGAAAGGATTTTAGTCTTGAAGAAGAAGCAGACGAAAGGAATTTTGCTCCCGTTTAGAGGACTACCAAAACAGCCGAAGAAATGCAAAGGTTGTGTATGGGGTAGATGGGAGGAGGTAGCTTAGTTTTATTTTTGGTCTGACTATGTGAAAAAGGATAGGCCTTCCTGAGTGTCGAATTGTGCATAATAGGAGGGATAGTAAAAATGTTTGACATAATAGCGAATTTAAAAGAGCTAAAGGAAGGAACTTAGTATTTCAAAGGTCTTAGTCTTCAGCTCGTTCATTTTACTTGTTTTATCATATATTAGGAAAAACATACCTGATGTAAATGGTGATTTTTTAAAAACGTTATCTTTCTTTTCTAAGAAATTTGGATATGAAAATTGGGATTCAATTTTTCTAATCTTCCAAATAATTTTAGCAACTATCGTGGTGGTGGTGTTGTTTTTTTATATCTGTTTTGTTTGATAATTTATTCAGTTTACTGGAAGAAACAAAGAAATGCTCCTTATCTGAATGATTTAAGAGAAGAATGGGTATTAAATAAACTTCCTGCTTATTTAGTTTTATCATGTGTGAGTTACTTGAATTTAATCGGATATTATTTTGTTTTAGAAATTAAGTCGATTGACTATTTTATCCCTCTGATAATTTCGATACTTGGTTCATTTCTCTTATTTTTAGCCTTTTTGGGAAAATATCTAATTCAAAATTATGATTAGTAGGCACTTTCGGGTGCTTTTTCTTTTGCCCTCATACGACGAAATTTAAGCCGTTTTGAGCTTGCCTTCTGTTGAGGCGAATGCTGGAAGGAGTGCAGCAGAGATAGGGTATACACACATTCTCATAGCGGTATCAGCTACTCACCCGAATAGTGGAAACCAACTCAAATAGCCTTTTGAACATTTACACTACCTCTTTCATAGTATATGGCAGTTGATAAAGAGAGGTGGCCGTTTGATGGAAATACCAATAACAGGTTTTGTTGTTCATTCCGGTGATTCCGACTCTAACCATTCGCATAAGCTTTTTATTAGTTCGTGGGACGGTAGACCAGTTAATGTTCACGTACATCCTTTTAAAGGGAATACATCATTTGATGCGGGACACTACCACCATTACGCTGGAGTAACAGAGCCAGCTCCAAGTGGTGTTCCGCATGTTCATCATTATTATGTAGAAACATCATTTAACGATCAACATACGCACTTAATTAGAGGAACTACAGGACCAGCCATTCACTTAGCGGGTGGTGGTCATTACCATCACTTTGAAGGGTATACAACAGTAAACGGTAGAATTCCTCACTCCCATATGTACAGTGGAAATACTGGAGATGAGAAAGAGTACCGATATTAATTAACTAAAAAAACACATCCCCGTACAAATTTCCTTTGACTAATCTATTTGTCCTTTACGTTTTTTACGGCCCTTCATACTATAAACTAATCCTATTTAGAAAGGGGTATGGAAATATGGGTGGGACTGATGGAGCTGGTTATGGCGGTATGTTTACCAGTGTCGGGGTTATTCTCGTACTATTTATACTGCTTGTGATTGTTAGCCGTACTTGGGGGTTGTAATGCTTAAAGGGCTCAGCCACAGGTTACTGAGAATTCGACTCTTATGAGTACAATGTAATTGGTCGAACAATTTAAAATCAATAGTAACAATGACGAGCTGCTACTGGCTCGTTTTTTCTTGTTTCAAGGGACTGACGCTTAAAAGGTAATCTGATGGGAGTACCAAGTTAAAGAACACTAGAAAATAAGGAGGTCATACAAGTGGAAATCAGAGCCCTACCGATAGAACAAATCAACGCAGCAGCATACAACCCGAGGGTAGATTTGCAGCCAGGCGACCCCGAATACGAAAAGCTTAAAGCTAGCATTGAATCATTCGGCTATGTCGAGCTAATTGTCTGGAATGAGCGCACCGGGAACATGGTCGGCGGTCACCAGCGGTACAAGATCATGGTCAATGAGCTTGGGCATACGGAGCTGGCCGTTTCCGTCGTCGATCTGGACGATCAGCAGGAGAAGCTTCTCAATCTAGCGGCAGAGTTTGCTGTTCCGCAGGATGAAGCTTTGGACCTTCCCGTTACCGACGATGACTTTGATATCCAGCGTGCTCTGGATGAAATCAAGGAGCCAGAGACCAGGCGTGGGGATTATGGCAGCTTGGTCGGCATCGGTTGGTGTGTGGTGACGCGACGAATCCTGATGACGTATCACTTTTGATGAACGGAGCTAAGGCATCGCTGGTGGTCACTGACCCGCCGTATAACGTGGCGGTGGAGAGTGATTCTGCACGATTGAGTGCACACGGCCGTAGTAGCATAATGAATGACAACATGCCCGCCGAGGGCTTCGCGGGCTTTTTGTATGCTGTTTTTTCCAACTATGCAGTTGTGATGCAGCCTTCAGCAGCCATTTATGTACTTCATCCTTCGTCCTATCAACGTGATTTTGAGAATGCCATGAATACTGCAGATATTACGGTCCGCTGCCAGTGCATTTGGGTCAAGAACGTGGCTACTTTTGGTTGGGCACAGTATCGTTTTAAGCATGAGCCGGTCTTTTATGCTCACCTGAAAAACAAGGCTCCAGCCTGGTACGGTGATCGGACACAGACAACGGTATGGAAGGCTGGTCTTCCTGTTGAGGAACCGCTGCCTGAGACAGTATGGGAAGTTTCGAGGGGCGATGTAAATAAGTATGTTCACCCCACTCAGAAGCCCCTTGATCTATTGGCTATTCCAATTAAGAATAGCAGTTAGCGTGGTGACGTGGTTGTCGATTTCTTTGGCGGCAGCGGCTTCACGCTTATGACATGTGAGCAGATGGGCCGGACATGCCGGACGTTGGAACTGGATCCGATCTTCTGCGATGTAATTAAGAAACGTTTCCTTGAGAGCATCGGTATTGAGCCGATACTGTTGCATCGCGTGAATCCCCTATAATAAATTTATTAGGCTATATACCTAGTTGTAGTCACCTATTAATGATAGGATCATGAAAAATAGGAGGGGATTAAATGAAAATAATCAAGAGAATGAGCTTCTGGCTGCCGATATTATCTCTGATTATTTGTATGTGTAACCTATCAGGAAACGATGATAAAAATATACTACTATTTTTAACAAATCCTTTACTTTTATGGCTTAATCCTTGGTTGACAGATTTGCATTATTCGATGGTAAATGAACTCCATTACAAGTTTGTTCTCTACGGAATTCATTTTTTTCTTGGTTACTTATTGTTTTTTTAATAGATTGGTTGATTTCAGAGTATAAAGTAAAAATAACCACATAGCTCTCCAAGTCATCCGCCCAAATAATATAGGCGTTTTTTTAAAATAAAAAGGGAGACGCGCAAACGTTTCCCCCATCATCCAGGCTATCCCCCCGGCTGAGATAGCGGCCCGCCACGCGTGGCATTTTCGAGTCATCCGCTATCTCTATATTCCAGTATATGGGAAATTACGAAGGATATGACAATGGGAACAGACAACGAGCTACAACGCAGCATTACAATATGAAATAGAAGTCATCGAAGGAATCCTCGAATCCAAGGCACAGTATCGGAAGATTGTTAAGGCTGGCATAGCTCAGTGGGTAAAGGATTTGCAAGCTGGAAATATAAAAATGCAGACGGTGCAGGATCTGGATCGGTTGATTGAACTGGATAGTAAGCTTCAGAAGGATGCGCTGTAATAATTCTAACACGATAGGGTCAGGCCTATGCCTATTTTCCCTAGATGAAGTCAACAGCCCAATCTTTTTGGTTAATTGCACAATAAGCTACTTTGACTAGACTTTGGAGGTGATCATTAACTATGTTTCGACATTATTGTTGGCAAAAGAAAATGAATCGGAGAAAATTTAGAAGGTGTATAGTTAAAAAAGTCAAAGTTTTGCCGAAGGTTATTGTTAAAGGGATCCGAGGACCTCAGGGACCTCAGGGGCCGCAGGGACTGCCGGGTTCACAGGGAGTTCCAGGTGCTCAAGGCCAGCAAGGGCTACAAGGTTTTCAAGGAATTCCCGGACCAGCAGGAGCAGTAGGGCCAGCAGGACCAGCGGGACCGGCAGGAGCGGTGGGGCCAGCAGGACCAGCGGGACCGGCAGGAGCAGTAGGGCCAGCAGGACCAGCGGGACCAGCAGGAGCAGTAGGACCAGCAGGAGCAACGGGGGCAGCAGGGCCTGCAGGCGCCGGGATATCAGACTTCTTAAGTGTTTTCCGAGCAGATCCTGGTACGGGAACTGACACAGTTCCGGGTAACTCACCAATTACCTTTACTGGAGTTTTGGCTAATGTTGGTGGTGCATTTACTTTCACTCCTCCATCTTCAACGATAACAATCAACGAAACGGGGAGTTATCTAATAGATTTTACAATTCATAACCAAGGCGATGCTAACTTTAACCTTACCGTAAATGGAATCCCTGTTACCCCTGTTCCCTTTACGGGTAACGGTGGCGGACCAACTTCGGCAGAAGTCATTATTACTGTAGGGGTCGTTCCTACAACTATTCAATTGGTAAATGCAAATGCAACCCCAGCCCAACTTCATAACTTTACCAATACTACTCTTACTATATTAAAGTTGACTGTTTAAACCATTTTTAATGATATATAGAACATTATATGTAGCCGCTTTAGAAAAGACTATACGATTTCATATCGTCAGTTTGTCTAATTACACTCATAGTAAGCAGACGTATTTATGGGGGGTGATTGTGTAGCATGGCCAGAGAACGTAGTGGCAGTAATAAGATCAATTAAATACTACCACTACTCCAAAGCCTATCTCTAAAGTTAAAATGGAAAATCCGTAGTAACATTGTAATAAACCAATGATATTATTTAGACATAGAAAATATGAACCTTAAGAAGGTCAGGAAACTTTTCCTGCCTTCTTTTTTTATTGAAATACTTCAAAATATCCGAAAAAGGAACCTGTGTGATCGTACTGTTCAGCTAGCCTAAAATCAGTATTATCCTATTTCATCTTCAGGTCCTGTCTGATTTAAAGGCTGTTGTCCATAACCAAGGCTATCCTAGGCTTGATATTTCCATGTTGGAAGAAATCATGCTGAAGAACATGCCAAACAACTTAAAGAGTAATTTCTTATCGACTAACGTTCTGAAAATGAAGTTGAACGTGATCGACAGATGAAAATCAATAACTACATTACAGGTGTACATTAACTCCAACTGTACTTAACTCCATTAGAAGCTACAGAAGAATTCGCTGACGATTGGACTAAATGCCAAGGTTCCCGCAGAAGTTATTTCAAAGTTTGAGAAGAAATATGAGGCTCCATCTGATGAACAGATTATGATAATTCTTTCCCAATTCATCTTATAGTCTTAACCTATCACTTCTATAGATATCATATCTTAGACCAATCAAACGTCTCGTGGTATATTGTTGACATCCAAGAGAGAGCCGTACAGCTTCTCTCCACTAGGTTCGAAAAACACAGGGGTGAATATTGATGAGTAAAAAGACCATGTTCGAGAAAATTTGGGATAACCATGTCATCTATCAGGAAGCGGGCAAGCCGAGTATTTTGTACATTGATCTTCACCTCGTACATGAGGTAACTTCGCCGCAGGCGTTTGAGGGGCTACGGCTTAGCGGACGTCAGGTGCGTCGTCCAGAGCTTACGTTTGCAACGATGGATCATAACGTACCGACGAAGGACCGTTACAATATTACGGACCCGATTTCCAAGCAGCAGATCGATACATTAACTCAAAATTGCCGTGATTTCGGTGTCACACTGTATGATCTGGATACGATTGATCAAGGTGTCGTTCACGTTATGGGGCCTGAACTTGGTCTGACTCATCCGGGGAAAACGATTGTTTGTGGTGATAGTCATACCTCCACACACGGGGCGTTTGGAGCGCTCGCTTTTGGTATCGGAACCAGTGAGGTAGAGCACGTAATGGCAACGCAATGTCTCCAGCAAGCAAAAGCAAAAACGATGGAAGTTCGTTTTGTAGGCCGCCGCAAACCTGGGGTGACAGCGAAGGACATGATTTTGGGTGTCATCGCCAAATACGGTACAGATTTCGCTACAGGCTATGTTATTGAGTACACAGGTGAATCCATCCGCGAATTGAGCATGGAAGAGCGCATGACTGTGTGTAACATGTCTATTGAAGGCGGAGCCAGAGCAGGTATGATTGCGCCGGACGAAACCACCTTCAACTACTTGCGTGGACGTGAACATGTAGCACAAGGAGATGCTTTTGAGCAAGCGGTTGCTGAGTGGAAAGAGCTTGTCACAGATGAAGGCGCTGAGTTTGACGTCGTGCTGGAGTTTGACGTTGATGCTTTGATTCCACAAGTAACTTGGGGCACCAGCCCGGGCATGGGTACAGATATTTCCTCAACCGTACCGATTCCGGCAGAACTTCCAACAGAAAACGAACGTAAAGCTGCTGAAAAAGCGCTTGAATATATGGATTTGAAGCCAGGTACTCCGATCACGGATATTGCGATTGACTATGTGTTTATCGGCTCCTGCACCAATGGGCGGATTGAAGATTTGCGCGCCGCGGCTGAGGTTGCCAAAGGTTATAAGGTTTCTGACAAAGTAACGGCCATCGTCGTACCGGGTTCGGGTCGTGTGAAAATTCAGGCTGAACAAGAAGGACTGGACGTCATTTTTAAAGAAGCAGGATTTGAGTGGCGCGAAGCGGGATGCAGCATGTGTCTTGCGATGAATCCAGACGTACTTCAACCGGGACAGCGTTGTGCATCGACTTCTAATCGTAACTTTGAAGGTCGTCAGGGACGCGGAGGACGAACTCACCTCGTATCTCCTGCAATGGCAGCCGCTGCGGCGATTCATGGACATTTTGTCGATGTACGGGATTGGAAATTCAAGCAGGAAGAAGTAGTCCGCTAGGATACAGAGGAGGAATTACGATGGAAGCTTTCACAACATTAAAAGGAATTGTAGCACCTGTGGATCGGGTGAACGTGGACACAGATGCTATTATTCCTAAGCAGTTTTTGAAACGAATCGAACGTACGGGCTTTGGACAGTTTCTGTTCTACGAGTGGCGGTTTGATGAAGCGGGCAATATCAATCCTGAATTTGAACCGAACAAGCCTCGTTATGCAGGAGCGTCTGTGCTGATCTCTCGCGCTAACTTTGGCTGTGGCTCCTCACGTGAGCATGCGCCCTGGGCGATTATGGACTATGGGTTTCGTTGTGTAATTGCACCGTCTTATGCGGATATCTTCTATAATAACTGTTTCAAAAACGGTATATTGCCGATCAAGCTGTCTGAAGAGCAAGTAGAAGAATTGTTTCAGCGCACGGCGAAGCATGATAACTACCAGTTGAACATAGACCTGAATGATAAAACAGTCACTGATGATTATGGTCTGCATATTGAATTCGATCTGGATGAACATCGCCGTCAATTCCTGCTGCAAGGTTTGGATGACATTGGCTTGACACTCCAGCATGAGTCTGAAATTCTGGCTTATGAACAAAAACGTGCTGCGAAACAAGGCGCATAATTATAATTCCCAGTTCAGTTTCAATATGAAGCAATATAATTACTAGTTTGTTAGACAGAAAGCCCGTACTGGCAATTCTTTTGCCTGCGGGCTTTTATCATGTTCAAAAAATAAATTGGTAAATAAGGGGTTGACGGTTCGACACAGCATGGTATTGTAAATGTAAAATGGTTGAAGGACTATGCCTATGAGAAGCACAAAAAAATACATATAAGTTAGGGGAATGAGGATGAAGAAATATGGTTGGGTGATACTAGCGGCTTTCTTGATTTGGTTGTGGCCGTCCTCCCCTCATGTGAATGCGGCTGGAGCAGATTTGTTTTTGGATGGCAGAAGGGTGGAAGCGCCTGCAGATGCCAAGCCTGAAATGGTCAATGGAAAAATCATGGTACCGCTCCGGGTGGTTGGGGAGCAGCTTGGGTATCAATTCAAGTGGGAACCACAAGCCTATAAAATCTCAATTCAAAAAAACAGCACAGACATGTCTATGTATGTAGGCCGTACATCGGCTGATGTGAATGGAAAAACAGTTAATCTGGATGCGCCACCTGTGCTTCGTGGCAACTCGACCATGGTACCATTGCGTTTTGTTGGGGAGCAAATGGGGCTAAAAGTGGATTGGAATAATAAAAGTAAATCCGTAAATCTCAGTCAAAAGGCTGCAACTCAACAAGCAGATAAACAGTCTCAATCCCAAAAATCGGAGCAAACGTTGACACAGAGTACAACAAGCACACAAAAACTGTCTACAGCTACAGAGACGACAATAAATTCAGCTGAAGTAGACAAGCATACTGAGACTGCACTTTCACCGTCCAAACAGCAGAATGTAGAGCTGTCAAAGGCAAATGCGTTGCTTGTGCAAAACATTACTTTTGATGATGAAGCATTACGAATTTCTCTGAACAAAGATATAACCCCAAAAGTGTTCAAAATGACGGGACCTGACCGTATTGTTGTGGATTTACCGGAAGCAGCGCTGGTGTCGGAGTTTTCCCAAACCTTCCCGATTCGTGACGATGGTTCACGGGTGCTGACGAATAGTAACAACGAGGATGTGCAGGAAATTAGGTTTGCTCCTACAGACGGACAAAATGGGGGCGTCCGCATCGTTATTGTTTTAAATCAAGCACGTGATTACGATCTCTCAAAAAACAGCTCAGGTGAAATCACCCTCCAAATGCGTGCACGTAATGTGGACTCGGTGATGACCCCAACGAATGTCGAAGGACGACGAATCGTCGTAATTGATCCCGGACATGGTGGCAAGGACCCTGGAGCAGGCAGTGTGACTGGAAGACATGAGAAGGAATTTACATTGGCGGTAGCCTTAAAGGTTGAGCAGCTTCTGCGAAATGATCCTGATATTCAAATCGTATTGACTCGCAATGGAGATACGTATCCCACGCTGGATGAACGCCCACAGATTGCTAACAATCAACAGGCAAGCGTGTTTGTTTCCATCCATGGTAACAGTATGCCAGCCTCTAATAACGGAAAAGCCAATGGCTCTGAAACCTATTATGCACGTCAGGAAAGTTTGGGATTGGCAACGACCATGCACAGGCATCTTGTAGACGCTACCGGATTTAAGGATAACGGCATTAAAGTGGCAAACCATGTGGTAACGAGAAAATCACAAATGCCTGCTGTGCTGCTGGAATGTGGCTACCTTAGTAATCTGTCAAATGAAGCGGCCATGTTCACAGAAGAAACACAGGAGAAGATTGCCGAAGGTATTGTTGATGGGTTGAAGGAGTATCTTGGAACGGGAACGGGTACAACTGAATCGCTTAACTAAGGATGTTTGCAAAAAAGCTACTCTCCACCTTTAATGAAAATTCATGGGGTGAAAAGTAGCTTTTTTTGTTTTTTTAGCAATGACTTTTGACGGAAAGCGAATGAACTATATTTTTAGTCAAAATTCGACAAAAGTAGTTCTTTGGCACGTATATTTCTGTTATGATGGAATATATTCGCAACTTTTGGTGTGAGATAACGTCTAAAAGGTTGTCTGATATTACATAAGCGCGTATATCAGGTCGCCGCACCGGAGCATGTGGCAAAAAAATTATGAATGGAAGGGTGACGAATGAAGAAATTTGGTTTTTTGTTGTTATTATTTGTCTTCATGTGGGCGGTTCCGGGTTATGGACATGCGGCTTCGAGTGGAACACAAATCTATCTCGACGATCAACAGTTAAGTGTCCCTAGTGGTGCTAAGGCACAAGTAATTGGCGGAAGTACAATGGTCCCGCTACGCGTAATTTCTGAAAATTTGGGATATGACGTGACATGGAAGCAGCAGGCGCGAACCATAACGATTGAGAAGGACAGTACCTCGATCCGAATGATAATCGGAAGTAAGACAGCGACTGTCAATGGAAGCGACATTAGTCTGGATGCTTCGCCTCTGCTGCGTTCCAATTATGCCCTTGTACCGCTTCGTTTTATCGGCGAGCAAATGGGACTGGACGTAAAATGGGACAGCAACTCCAAGTCCGTAAAATTATATACCCGCAGTAGCGGGTCAGGAAACGGGGAGTTTACACCTCCCAAATCCGGGAATAACAGTACAGGTACAGGAAGCGTAACTGCACCGACTAATAATGCGAGTACAGGTGTTACGCAGGTGCAGGGAATTAGTTTCAGTCAAAACCGTTTAACAATCACAACTGCGAGTGCAGTCAAGCCGAAAGCGTTTACGATGACAGGCCCTGATCGGGTAGTTGTGGATTTGCCGGCGACTGCGTTTGCTGATAATTTTGGAGACCAGCAAAAGCTGGATAGCAACTTAAATGGTTCGCTGGACATTGAGAATGAAGCGGATGTGTCCGGTATCCGTTATGCTTTATTCCAAAAGGAACCTTCAACGGTTCGCGTTGTTATTGATTTGAAACATGCCATGAATTATACCGCATACAATGATGGATCGAATCGTGTTATCGTCGATCTGGCTTCCAAGGATTCAGTTAATACAACGCCAGACGCAACGTTACCAGATGGTTCACAGCCGGATGACACGCAGACATCACCAGTTAACAGCAATGGTAAAAAGGTCGTTGTTATTGATGCTGGTCATGGAGCAAAAGATTCCGGAGCGGTTGGGGTTTCAAGAAAAAATTATGAAAAGACCTTCAACCTGTCTATGGCTCTGAAAGTAGAAAGCATATTAAAGCAGAACCCCAATCTTGAGGTTGTGTTGACACGCAACGATGATACATTCTTGGAGCTTAAACAGCGCGTAAAAGTGGCTGAAAATCTTAATGCTAACGTGTTCGTGTCCATTCATGCTAACAGCAGCGGTAGCTCAGCTTCCAACGGTACAGAGACGTATTACCAGCGTAGTGCAAGCAAAGCGTTCGCCAACGTTATGCATAAGTACTTTGCTCCTGCGACGGGTCTGACAGATCGAGGCATTCGTTATGGCAATTTCCATGTGATTCGGGAAACGACTATGCCAGCCGTTTTGCTTGAAGTAGGATATCTGAGTAATGCAAAAGAGGAAGCCACACTGTTTGATGAAGATTTTCAAAACCGGGTAGCTCAAGGGATTGCTGATGGCATCACAGAGTATCTTGGTGTAAAATAAATCTTCAACAAATTGCTTGCCAACGTCAAGCAAGGAGGGGGACATATGAACAAGAAAATCGTAATTGCAGGTCTGCTGGCACTGTTCGCCATCGCAGGTGCAGGGTGTGCCTCCAAGCAGACAGCTGCTCCTGCGACTCCATCTCAAGAAACACAAACACCTGCTGCACAAAATAGTACGCCCGAGCAGACCACTGATCCATCGGCTCAATCTGCTGAAAATAATGGGGCGAGTCAAACGCCTGCATCCCCGTCGACGGAGCCTACAAAGGCCAAGACGGATACGGAAAATTCAGGAGATCGACAAACACAGCAGATCACGGTGTACTATACGGATACACAAGAGAACGGCTTGAAAGAACAGAAAAAGGAAATTACCTACCCGAGCGAGCTGGAAAAATTCCAAAAAGCGTTTGAAGCTCTGCAAAAGAGTGGGGATTCTGCTCTGATCCCGTTGTGGTCCGAGAAAATTTCCGTGCATAAGATCAAATTGGATAACGGAGCATTGACCTTTGATATTTCCCTGCCTGATGAGGCTCGACTGGGTGCAGGCGGCGAGGAATTGGCTATCGATGCGTTGAAGAAAACCATGTTCCAATTCAAGGAAGTCAAAACGCTGGATTTACTCGTAGATGGTCAGTCCCTGGAGTCCTTAATGGGACATGTAGATTTGGATCATCCAATGACCCGCTAACAGATCAGACTGTATGAAAATTTCTTGGGAATTTACACACTTTTCACGTGCAATCTGTGACAGATAATGATAATATAGGAGTGTATTTCTCGCCTATGCAGGCAGTCATGCACAAATAGTATTCGTTTCTTTCCGGATGATTATTTAGAGTGACCGTCTTGATGCGGGCTATCCCGTATCAAGACGTTTTTTTTGGTAGGAGGTAGGATTCCGTGAATGCAGCAACCGCACGTCATATATTGGACACCATCGGTACGATGTTTCCGGATGCCCATTGTGAGTTGAACCATGACAATGCTTTTGAATTAACGATCGCTGTGTTATTGTCTGCTCAATGCTCCGATCAGATGGTCAATAAAGTAACGGCAGACCTGTTTCAAAAATACAAGTCACCCGAGGATTATTTGGCTGTTCCTCTTGAGGAGCTGGAGCAGGATATTCGCAGAATCGGCTTGTACCGAAACAAGGCCAAGCATATTCATAACCTGTGCCGTATTTTAATAGACCAGTACGGGGGAGAGATACCGTCGGAGCACGATCAACTGGTCAAGCTACCCGGTGTTGGCCGCAAGACGGCTAATGTCGTAGTCTCTACTGCTTTTAATGTACCAGCTATTGCGGTAGACACGCATGTAGAGCGCGTTTCCAAGCGACTCGGCTTTGCAGGGTGGGATGATTCAGTGCTTGAGGTGGAAAAAAAGCTGATGAAGAGGGTACCTAGGGATGAATGGTCTTTGACCCACCACAGGCTTATTTTTTTCGGACGCTACCATTGCAAAGCTCAAAACCCTCAATGTCAGGTATGTCCGTTGCTTGATGTGTGCAGGGAAGGGAAGAAACGTATGAAAACGTCTCTTATCAGAAAAGATAAGGAACGTAGAGCTTAAAGACCCAACAGAGGCTACAGAGGGTTTAACCATTTATGTGTAGAAAAGGATGAAGAGTATGAAGTGCATTTCGGTATATACAGACAATTTTGAAGCTTTCTCCGATATTTTCGAGCAAATTGTAACAACAGAGTTTGCTGAAAACGAAGAGCGCGAGCTAGAGGGAATCACGGTTAGCCATTCCGGTGATGTACCCGAGCATTATCTGGAGCGTATGTCACAAAAACCAGAAGTGGTCGTAATGAAGGACAAATCCCGTGGGATTACGATTTTACAGCATGGTCAAGTATTTGAAATTTTGCTGCCGGTGCTTGAGACTGCAGCCAATTAATTTCATGTAGCGGACATGCGTGCATGTTCCAGTGTAGGCGGCTCGGCTGGTCTAACCAGCCTAAAGGCGCATGATCTACACGATTCTTGAAGACCCTCATGGAATGGTGGGCATGGGCGATTTTCGTCCGTTGTTTACATATCTTGCTTCGTCATTGCCTTTTCAAGGTTTTGATGACTCGCCGCATACGATTGCTAAATTACTTATTTGCTTTCAATTGAAGCCTTGCAGTAATGGCGGCTTCTAAAGCGTTCCCCAGTGTCATGAATTGACGGGGAGCGCTTTTTAGTTTTTTCAATTGTGATGATTCTCACAGTGACTTAGGAATGCTACAATATAGCTATTTGGTGCAGCCAAGAGACAAGGAGTGAACCGTAGCTTATGATGCAAACGATTACAGGAGATGCGGGCAAGTGGTTGGATACGATAGAACAGATACAGAACACCTTGCGTAAAGCTGGGGATGAAGCGGGAGCAAAGGCAGTAGGTGATCTGCTGGAAAAGGCGCATGCGCAGGAGCTGACTATTGCCTTTTGTGGACATTTTTCAGCGGGCAAATCGAGCTTGATTAACAGCCTGTGCGGTAAAACCGTGCTGCCATCCGGGCCGGTGCCTACGAGCGCTAATGTAGTATCCATCCGCTATGGACGCTCGAGAGCGCTCATTCATCCAGCCAAAACACCGGAAAACCCGGAGCCGGAAATCGTGGAAGCCTCCCTGTCCGAGCTGGCTGAGTATTGTAAAAATGGTGGAGCCTATGAATCGGTTCAGGTATGGGAGGATGTTCCGATGTTATCTGGCGGAGGAGTGTTGCTGGATACACCCGGCGTAGATTCCACAGACCACGGACATGCGCTGGCGACACATTCAGCTTTACATTGGGCAGATATCGTTTTTTATGTGATGGATTACAACCATGTCCAATCTGAAAATAATTTGTCCTTTGCCAAAAGTTTGTCGGATTGGGGCAAGCCGTTATATTTGATCATCAATCAAATAGATAAACACCGGGAGCGGGAGCTTTCATTTACACGTTATCGTAGTGAGGTGGAGACCAGCTTTCACGCCTGGCAGGTTCATTATACGGATATCCTGTTTACTACCTTGAAAGAGCAGAACCACCCATGGAACCAGTGGGAACAGTTGACGCGCCTGATTCCAAAATTGCTGGAGCGCAAAACAGAGCTTTTAGCATACAGTTTAGTGTCTTCCATGCACCATTTGGTAGAGCAACATGTGGAGGCTGTGCAGGCGGCTGAAGAAGAGGAACTGAACACACTGCTGAAAGAGGCAGGTGGGGAAGAAGCCATTTTGCGCTTGGATATAGAGCAGAAAACCTTACAGCAAGAAGATGAACACTGGAAGATGCTTCCCGAGCAGGAGCATAAACGGCTGCGTCAAGAGCTGGATCATCTACTGGAACACGCACATTTGACGCCTGCGGAGCTACGTGAAGCGGCGGGCGAATATTTGGAGAGCCGCAAGTCGGGCTTCAAAACAGGGCTATGGTTTGCCGGAGGAAAAACAGAGCGAGAAAAGGAACGCCGTTTGGAACGGCTGACAGGAATGCTGACGGATCAGGTGGAGGGCCAGCTGCTTCCTCATGTGCGGGAGTTACTGAGATCTTGGGGTGATGGACAGGGGTTGTGGTCCGCTGCGATGGAGCAGGAGCTGGATAACATTCGCCCTGTGACAGACCGGCAACTGGTAGAGCAGACAGTGAAGGAAAATGCATTGTCGCCTGAGTATACGTTGAACTATTGCAAGGACCTACGCGCCGCTGTCACGGCCGATTGCCGCCGCAAGGCGCTGACGCTGGTAGACCGCTTGCTGGCCCAGCTTGT
>NZ_JCBAIQ010000032.1:0-45680 GCF_059772165.1 Paenibacillus sp. TY11
CCCGCGGCGAACGGGCTGTCTACGAACTTCTCTTCCGTCAGCTCCGGACGGTTCAAGTACCCGCGCGCCACTCCGACTCCGCCGATGACCAGCTCGCCCAGCACCCCGACCGGCACCGGGTTCAGATGCGCGTCCACGATGTAGAATTTCGCATTCAGCCACGCTTTGCCGATCGGCACATTGCCTGTCTGCGGCAGCTTCGCCAGCTCCTCGTCGTAGAAGCTTGAGTCGATCGCCGCTTCCGTCACGCCGTAAGCGTTGATGATCCGGAACAACGAGCCGAAGCGTTCCTGCAAGGTCCGGTAATCCGCCACGCTGCAGCTGTCCGAGCTCGTGATCAACAGCTCCAACCGGCTCATATCCAGTTGCTGCTCGTGCACGTACTCCAGGAACGGCACGATCAGCGCCGGCGTCGATTCGAAGATTGTGACCCGCTCCCGCTCAATCCAGTGGTGCAGACGAGACGGATCGATCCGGTCGTCCTTCGGCACAATTACCATCGTGCCTCCGTTGTACAGCGTCCGCGCGATATCTCCCACGAACACGTCGAACGAGAAGCTTGCGAGCTGCAGCAGCCGCACCGGGAACTGATCCAACCGGTATTCCCGCCGGTAGCCCGCCGCCGTGTTCACCAGGCTGCGGTGCTCGATCATCACGCCCTTCGGCTTGCCCGTCGTTCCCGACGTATAGATCACGTACGCCAGATCCTCCGGACGGGCTTCATGGAAGCTGTCGGTGCCAACATTCTGATGGCTCTCATCGCCGTCGTCCACAGCATCCGTCAGCTTGCCGGAGACAATGCCGGAGACAACCGACGCATTCGCCCGCTCCTCGCTGTACGACGCTTCGTCGTCCAGGTACAGCACCGCCGCCAGCTCCTCTTCGTCGAGCCAGGCTTCAGCACGCTCTCGCAGCGCCGTTTGCGTCAGCAGCACCTTCGCGCCGCTGTCTTCGAGCATGAACCGCACGCGCTCCGCCGGGTAATCCGGGTCGAGCGGCACATACGCCCCGCCCGCTTTCCAGATGGCCAGCACGGCCACCAGCAAGTCCACCGAACGCTCGGCGAGAATGCCAACGATCGTCTCCCGGCCGATGCCGCTTGCGCGCAGCGTGGCCGCCAAGCGATTCGCCCGCTCGTTCAGCTCCGCATACGTCAGCCGGTCATTCTCGTACACGACGGCCGCCTCTTCCGGCGTGCGCTCCGCCTGTTCCTCAAACAGCCGGTGGAACGCGGCCGCAGGAGCCGCTTCCGGCTGCGCCGGGTTAAACGCGCCGAGAATTTGCTCTTTTTCCGCCGGTGTCAAAATGCCCAGCTCGGCAATAGTCGCCGACGGGTTGCGGAGAATGGATTCAAGCAGCTGCAAGTAGTGAGCGGCCAATTTCTCCACCGTTTCGGTTTTATAAAGAGCAGTGGCGTATTCAAACAGATATTCCAAGCCTTCCTCGATCTCCGTGACGTCCAAGCTGAGATCGAATTTAGAAACAATTTCTTCGCTGGCATACGTCGACAAATGGAGTCCGGGAAGCTGGATTTCCAAATTCTCTGTATTCTGCAAAGCAAACATCGTATCGAACAGCGGATTGCGGCGTAAATCACGAGCCACGTTCACCTTATCCACCAGTTCCTCAAACGGATAATTCTGATGTTCAAAAGCGCCCAGCGTCGTCTCCTTGATTTCCTTCAAGTAGTCAAGGAACGTCTTACCGGCAGCCGGATAACTGCGGATGGCCAGGGTATTGACGAACATCCCGATCAGCGGCTGAACGTCGCTGTGATTTCTTCCCGCAATCGGCGTACCGACCACCACGTCTTCTTGCCCTGTATATTTATGCAATAATATTGTATAACCAGCAAGCAGAACCATGTAAAGCGTTGCGCCGTTCTCGGCTGCAAGCCGTTTCAGACCCTCGCTTTTCTCGCTATGCATAAACAATTGCAGCGTGCGGCCCTCGTAGCTCTGCATAGCCGGGCGCGGATAGTCCGTCGGCAATTCCAAAACCGGCAGCTCTCCGCGGAACATGTCGAGCCAGTAGGCTTCCTGCTTGGCAAGCTGAGCTTTCTGCTCGTCCGATTGCTGCCATACCGCATAATCTTTGTACTGAATGCGGAGCGGCTCCAACTGCTCCCCGCTGTACAAGCGGACGAACTCTTCGATCAGTACGTCAATCGAAACGCCGTCAGATACGATATGATGCGTATCGAACATTAGAATGTGCCGGTCCGGCGCCAGTTCGGCAAGGCCTACCCGCAGAAATGGCGGCTTCGCTAGATCAAACGGACGAACGAATTGGCGCACCGTTTCTTCCGCCTGCTCCCCGCTGATCTGCACATATTCCACCTGGAAGGCGGCTTCTTCGTAAATCCGCTGAACCGCTTCGCCTTTTACCATCTCAAAGCCGGTACGCAGCGTTTCATGACGAGCTACGAGCCTGCGGAACGCTTCTTCAAACCGCTGCCGGTCGAGCTCCCCTTCGAGCAGCATAGCTCCCGGTATGTTGTAGCTCAGCTCGGCTCCTTCCAGCTGGTTCAAGATATAGAGACGTTTCTGAGCGGAAGAGAGCGGATAATACTCGCTAGGTTCCGCAGCCGGAATAGCTGTGAACGAGCCGATCTCCAGCCGCTCCATAGCCGCGGCCATTTCCTCAACCGTCGAGTAGCGAAATACGTCGCGAAGCGGGAATTCAACGCCTAGCTCCTTATGCATTTTGCTGACAAGCGTCGTCGCCCGCAGGGAGTGTCCGCCGAGGTCGAAGAAGTTGTCCGTTACGCCTACCGCCTTCTCCCGAACAAGCACATCCTGCCAAATGGCGGCCAGCTTCGCCTCAAGTTCGGTGCGCGGCGCCACGTATTCGCGGCCTCCGCCTGCTCCCCCTTCCGGTGCCGGCAGCGCCTTCCGGTCGATCTTTCCGTTCGGCGTCAGAGGCAGGCGCTCCAGCTCCACGAAGTACGACGGGATCATGTACCCCGGCAGCTCGCTGGCAATCGCCCGCTTCAAGTCCGCCGCCGTCAAGCCTTCTTCCGCTGTATAATAAGCGCACAAAGCTTTCTGACCTTCTTGATCTTCCCTGACGACGACGACCGCTTCCTTCACGCCACCTACACTCAGCAGCTTCGCTTCGACTTCGCCCGTCTCAATCCGGTACCCCCGGATTTTCGCCTGGTTGTCGATCCGGCCGATGAAGTCCACGTTCCCGTCCTCCATCCACCGCGCCAAGTCTCCCGTGCGGTACAGCCGCTCGCCCGCGGCGAACGGGCTGTCTACGAACTTCTCTTCTGTCAGCTCCGGACGGTTCAAGTACCCGCGCGCTACCCCGACTCCGCCGATAACCAGCTCGCCCAGCACCCCGACCGGCACCGGGTTCAGATGCGCGTCCACGATGTAGAATTTCGCATTCAGCCACGCTTTGCCGATCGGCACATTGCCTGTCTGCGGCAGCTTCGTCAGCGGCTCGTCGTAGAAACTTGAGTCGATCGCCGCTTCCGTCACGCCGTAAGCGTTGATGATCCGGAACAACGAGCCGAAGCGTTCCTGCAAGGTCCGGTAATCCGCCACGCTGCAGCTGTCCGAGCTCGTGATCAACAGCTCCATCCAGCTCATATCCAGCCGCTGCTCGTGCACGTACTCCAGGAACGGCACGATCAGCGCCGGCGTCGATTCGAAGATGGTGACCCGCTCCCGCTCAATCCAGTGGTGCAGACGAGACGGATCGATCCGGTCGTCCTTCGGCACAATCACCATCGTGCCTCCGTTGTACAGCGTCCGCGCGATATCTCCCACGAACACGTCGAACGAGAAGCTTGCGAGCTGCAGCAGCCGCACCGGGAACTGATCCAACCGGTATTCCCGCCGGTAGCCCGCCGCCGTGTTCACCAGGCTGCGGTGCTCGATCATCACGCCCTTCGGCTTGCCCGTCGTTCCCGACGTGTAGATCACGTACGCCAGGTCCTCCGGACGGGCTTCATGGAAGCTGTCGGTGCCAACATTCTGATGGCTCTCATCGCCGTCGTCCACAGCATCCGTCAGCTTGCCGGAGACAATGCCGGAGACAACCGACGCATTCGCCCGCTCCTCGCTGTACGACGCTTCGTCGTCCAGGTACAGCACCGCCGCCAGCGCCAGCTCCTCTTCGCCGAGCCAGGCTTCGGCACGCTCTCGCAGCGCCGTTTGCGTCAGCAGTACCTTCGCTCCGCTGTCTTCGAGCATGAACCGCACGCGCTCCGCCGGGTAATCCGGGTCGAGCGGCACATACGCCCCGCCCGCTTTCCAGACGGCCAGCACGGCCACCAGCAAGTCCACCGAACGCTCGGCGAGAATGCCGACGATCGTCTCCCGGCCGATGCCGCTTGCACGCAGCGTGGCCGCCAAGCGGTTCGCCCGCTCGTTCAGCTCCGCATACGTCAGCCGGTCGTTCTCGTACACGACGGCCTCCGCTTCCGGCGTGCGCTCCGCCTGTTCCTCGAACAGCCGGTGGAACGCTGACGCAGGAGCCGCTTCCGGCTGCGCCGGGTTGAACGCGCCGAGAATTTGTTCTTTTTCCTCTGCCGTCAGCAAGTTCAGCTCGGCGATCTTCGCATCCGGACGGCTTACGATCGTTACGAGCAAATGTCCGAAATGAGTCGACAGCCGCCGGATCGTGCTTTCTTTATAAAGAGCCGTTGCGAATTCAAAGCTGCACTCCAGGCCGCCGTTTTCTTCCGTTACATCCACACTCAGGTCGAACTTGGCCGTGCCGTATTCGCTAGGGTATGGGGACAATTTCAGCCCTTCCAGCTCAAACTCTTTATCCTCCAAGTTTTGCAGGGAGAACATCGTGTCAAACAGCGGGTTGCGGCTCAAATCCCGGCTGACCTGCACTTTATCGACGAGCTCTTCGAACGGATAATTCTGATGCTCGTAAGCGCCTAAGGTCGTTTCTTTCACTTCCTCCAGATACGATAGGAAGGTCTTCTCCGAAGCCGGATAATTGCGAAGCGCCAGCGTATTGACGAACATTCCGATCAAAGGCTGCGTGTCTCCGTGCGTTCTGCCCGCAATCGACGTTCCGACGATCAAATCGTCCTGACCTGTATATTTATGTAAAAGCACGGTATATGCCGCAAGCAGCACCATATACAGCGTCGTTCCTCTTTGAGCGGCCAGCTGCTTCAAGCCTTCGTTCGTTGCCTCGTCCACGAAGGACGTCAGCGTTTGTCCCTCAAAGCTCTGCACGGCCGGACGCGGATAGTCCGTCGGCATTTCCAGAACCGGCAGCTCGCCCCGGTAACGGTCCAGCCAGTAAGCTTCCTCGCGTTTCAACTGCACTTTTTGCTCGTCCGACTGCTGCCATACCGCATAGTCCTTGTATTGAATGCGCAAAGGCTCTAATGACTCGCCGCCGTACATACGAACGAGTTCCTCGACTAACACGTCCATTGAAACCCCGTCGGAGACGATATGGTGCATGTCGAACATCAGCAAATAACGTTCGGCTGCCAGCTCTACGAGCTCCGCCCGCAGCAGCGGAGGCTTCGCCAAGTCGAAAGGCCGGATGAAGGCCTGCACGACTTCGGGCGCTTCTTCCTCACTCACATGACGGTACTCGACGGCAAAGTCGACGCTCTCGTAAATGCGCTGTACAGCTTCGCCTTGTACGATCTCAAAGCCGGTTCGCAGCGTTTCGTGCCGTGCGATCAGTCCGCGGAAAGCCTTCTCCAGCAGGCTCCGGTCAATCGATCCTTCCAGCAGCAGCACGCCCGGCATGTTGTAGCTCTGATCGGCCCCTTCCAGCTGATTCAGGATAAACAGCCGCTTCTGAGCTGAGGAAAGCGGATAATATGCTCTTGCGCCCGCCAGCGGAATCGACGAGAATGACTGCTCTCCGATCCGGGAGATGGCGAGAGCCATCTCTTCGATCGTCGAGTAGCGGAATACGTCGCGCAGAGGCAGCTCGACGTTCAGCTCCTGATGCACCTTGCTCACCAGTGTCGTCGCCCGCAGGGAATGGCCGCCCAGGTCGAAGAAGTTGTCATGAACCCCGATGTGCTCCAGTCCGAGCACGCTTTTCCAAATTCCCGCCAAGCTGGCTTCCAGCGGAGTCCGAGGCGGAGTACGTTCTTCGCCCGGCTGCAAGCTCTCCTCCGGCGCCGGGAGTGATCGGCGGTCGACCTTGCCGTTCGTCGTCAGCGGGAGCCGCTCCAACTGGATCAGGTACGCCGGAATCATATAGGCCGGCAGTTCCTGGGAAAGCACGCTCTTCAGCTCGGCCGCCGGAAGCTCGCGGTCCGCTTCATAATAGGCGCAAAGCTGCTTCTCGCCGGAGGCGTCTTCCCTCGCGAATACCGTCGCTTTCCGAATTCCCTCCACTTTCTGAAGCTGAGCTTCGATCTCGCCCAGCTCAATGCGGAAGCCGCGGATTTTCACTTGGTCGTCCGTCCGCCCCACGTATTCGATCGTACCGTCCGGCAGCCATTTCGCCAAATCCCCCGTCCGGTACATGCGCTCTCCCAGCACAAACGGATTGTCCACAAATTTCTCCGCCGTCAGCTCCGGTCGGTTATTGTAGCCCCGTACCAAGCCTTCTCCGCCGACGCAAAGCTCCCCGGCCACGCCGATCGGCAGAAGCTTATTCCGGCTGTCGACGATATACACCTTCGTATTACTGATCGGCCGTCCGATGGGTACAGTAACCGCCGACTCATCGACGAAGTCGACCGGAAGGTACGTGGTATAAACCGTGCTTTCCGACGGGCCGTACAGGTGGTTGAGCCTACCCGGTCCGATATGGGCGAGCGCTTTACGCACATGTCCGACCGACACTCGCTCTCCTCCGAACAAAATCGCCCGGACATCCCGCAGGCAGTCGACGTTCACATCTACAAGGACGTTGAAGAAAGCCGTCGTAATCAGCATGACCGAGATGCGCTCACGCTGGATGAGATCCGCCAGCCGGACGATTTCCAGCAAAGTCTCGCGGGGAACCAGCACCAGCCGCGCCCCGTTGGTCAAAGCGCCGAAAATATCGAAAATCGCTCCGTCGAACGAATAGCTCGAAAGCTGGAGGACATGATCCCGTTCGGTGATGTCGATATAATTCGTATTTCGCACGATCCGCACGATGTTGCGGTGCGAAACAAGGTTGCCTTTCGGCTTGCCCGTCGTGCCTGACGTATAGATGACGCAGGCCAGATCCGTCGCTTCGGTGCCCGGATTTAGATTTGTGCCGTCCTCGTGATAGAAGGACTCGTCATCCAGTAAGATCACGGAGTCCGAACCCGCCAGGCGCTCGCGCAAGCGGCTTTGCGTCAGCATGACCTGCGCTCCCGAATCCTCAATCAAGAAACGGATACGCTCCTCGGGATATTCCGGGTCAATCGGTACGTAAGCCGCTCCGGCTTTGTGTGCCGCCAGCATGCCCACCACCATTTCGATGGAACGCTCAGCCATAATGGCGACCAGACGGCCTTTGGATATCCCGTGGCTACGCAAGGTACGGGCAAGGCGGTTGACGCGTTCGTTCAGCTCGCGGTAGGTCAGCTCTTGCTCATTCAAAGAGATAGCGGCTGCATCCGGGATGCGCTCCGCCTGCTCTTCGAACAATTGAATGAGCGTCTTCCCGCGCGGAAATTCCGTGGTGGTGTCGTTAAAACGTCCGAGAAGGTCGGCCTTTTCCGCCTCCGTCACAAGTTCCAGCTCGCCCACGGTAATTTCCGGGTTATCCGTCACCTGCTCCAGCAGATGGACGAGATGCCCCTTGAGCCGCTCGATGCTGTCTTTATCGAACACTTCGGCGTTAAAGTCGAATCGAATTTCGATCTCGACTCCCGGCACCACGGTCACGTTGAAGTTATAGTTCGTCTGCTCCTCCATCTGAACGTCAGCGATCGTCAGGTCGCCGTGCTGCTGGTCGCCCGCCTGCTCCATCTGCTCGTCCACCGGATAGTTCTCGAAAGCGATGATATGGTTGATCAGGTTCTGCTTTTGCACGCTGCGGGCTTGAATTTCATACAGCGGATAGTAATCATAACGCCCGGACTCCAGCGCCCGCTCTTGGAGCTTCGCCATCAGGTCGGCGAACACGGTGTCCGCTTCGCTCGTGACGCGGACCGGCACCGTATTGATGAACAGCCCGATCATGGACTCGATGCCCGGGATTTCCGCCGGTCTTCCGGCCACGACGCTGCCGAATACGGCATCGTTTGTTCCGTTATATTTTTGCAGCATCACGCCCCAAGCGGCTTGCAGCAGCGTATTGACCGTAACCAGGCGCTGTTTCGCCACCCGGTCCATCCGCTCGCTCAAGTCCTTGCCCAGCTCGGCGGTGACGTGATCAGCCGTAAATCTGCCGTTTGGCGCCGGTTCCTTTTGTCCCGGGAGTACGGTTTGCCCTTCATAACCTGCCAGGAATGCCGTCCAATAGCCGGATGCCGCCTGATCGTCCTGTTTCTCCAACCATTCGATATAAGCGCCATAATCCGATCCCTTATCTCCCGCTGGCTGCTTGCCGGATGCCAAGGCCGAGTACGTCTCAAACAGCTCCTGCGTCAGCTGCGGCAGGCACCAGCCGTCCATCAAAATATGCTGGAAACTCCACAGCACATGATAGCTTTGCTCTTCGGTGCGTAGGATCGTAACCCGAACGAGCGCGTCATGTTCCATGTCGAAGCCGCGAAGCTTGTCATCCTCCGCCTTTTTATCCAAATACGCTTGTTTCTCGTCCACCTGCAAATGAAGCAGCTCTTCATATTCAAAGCCGACCGGCTTGTCGCGGTATATGATTTGCAGCGGCTCGCCCGCCGGTCCTTTCACAAAATTCGCCCGCAGCACCAGATGACGTTTCGCAAGCTCCATCCAGCTCCTCTCGAAAAGCTGGAAGTCGAGCGCTCCCCGCATCGTAAACCGCGTCTGCTCGAAGTAAGCGGCCGTTTGCCGGTCAAGCGCGCTGTGGAACCACATGCCCTTCTGCATCGGCGTAAGCGAGTAAATATTTTCGATTTCCCCGAGATGGCCCGAGCGCTGGGTGATTTGCTCCAATTCCGCGATGGTCAAGCCTTTAAATTGCACGTCGCTCGGCGTCAATTCGGTGTTTTCTTTGCCTGCGCAGTGGGTAATGAGCTCTCGGAGACTTTGCTCAAGCCGCTGAGCGAAGGCTTCCATCGTTTCCTTGCGATACTGCTTCCGGCTGTAGCTGAGATCGAGCGATAAAGCGCCGTCCAGCACCATGCCGTTGATATCCAGCACAAAGCTGCGGGCCTGCCGGTCGCTGGCCGGGCTGCCGCTGGAATAAGAAGATATGCCGATCTCGTCCTGATTGACATCATCGTCGAACTGGCCGAGGTAGTTAAAATTAATTTCCGGCTCTGCGCCCCAAACAAAGCCATCCTCCGATTTGGAGAGATAGCGGCATACGCCGTACCCAAGCCCCTTGTTCGGAATGCGGCGCAAGCTTTCCTTGACCTGTTTAATCTGATAGGCCAAATCCCGGTCGGTTTCCGGCTCCAGGACGACCGGA
The DNA here is from genome assembly GCF_059772165.1 of Paenibacillus sp. TY11. Taxonomy (NCBI): domain Bacteria; kingdom Bacillati; phylum Bacillota; class Bacilli; order Caryophanales; family Paenibacillaceae; genus Paenibacillus; species Paenibacillus sp. TY11. Next base: position 9,490 of record NZ_JCBAIQ010000032.1, read on the forward strand.
AACTTGGTCGTAAACCAGCCGACTGTGCGCGTGATGTCGATATCCGTTCCGATCGATTCGCGTCCGTGTCCTTCGAGATTGATCCGCACCCTTTCGTGTCCCGTCCACTTGCGAACGGCTATGCCGAGCGCCGTTACCAAAATATCGTTCATTTCGGTGTTGTAGGCCCGGTGAACCCGCTTCAGCAGCAGCTCCGTTTCTTCGGGAGTCAAACGGACGAACAGCGATTCGCTGTCCTGCTGCGTCGTAACGTCCGCCTCCAGATCCTTCGGCACGGCCGGAACCGCAATTTGTTCCACGGCCTGCCAATAGGCCCGTTCCTTCGCCATCTCCGGGCTTTGCGCGTAAGCGGCCAGCTGCTCGGACCAAGTGCGGTACGCATCCGTTTTCGCCGGGAAACGAATTTCCTCGCTTTTGCCGGCCTGCTCGTAACCCAGAGCGAAATCCTCCATCAAAATGCGCCAAGACACGCCGTCCACCACGGCATGATGAACCGCGAGCAGCAAATGATCGCCGTCCGCGCATCGGAACAGTCCCGCCTTCACGAGGGGCCCGTTCTCCAGATCGATGCCCGCTTGAATGTCCGTTGCCTTCGCTTCCACAGCCTGCGCGGTATTCTCCGCATCCTTGAAGTCGAACACGTCCAGCGTGAACAGCCCGCCTTCCTGAATCGCGCGGTTCCGCGCGCTAAACCCTTGTTCCGTCTTGCGGAACACCATCCGCAAGGCGTCATGATGCTCGGCCAGCTTTTGCAGCACCTGACGTACCGTCTCTTCGTCGAAGCGTTCCTTCCGGTACAGCATCACCGACTGGTTGAAATGATGCGGGTCCGCAAAGGAGCTCTCGAAAAACCAATGCTGAATCGGCGTCAGCGCCGTTTCACCCGTTATTTCGCCTTGATCGATGGTACGTCCGATCGGTTTCACATGCAGGCTGAGCTGTGAGATAGTCGGATATTTGAACAAATCCCGGATTTCCAGCTTGTACCCGGCTTGATGAAGCCGCGAAGATACTTGAATGGACTTGATCGAGTCTCCGCCCAGCTCGAAGAAATGATCCGTTACCCCAACGCGATCGGCGTTCAATACCGCCTGCCACACATCGGCAAGCGTCCGCTCGGCTTCATTGCGGGGAGCTACGTACCCGCCGCCGGTCAGCGCGTTTCCTTCCGGGGCGGGCAAAGCCTTGCGGTCGATTTTGTCGTTCGGCGTGAGCGGCATCCGCGGAAGCTGAACAAAATGCGCCGGAATCATGTAATTCGGCAATTTTTGCGCCAGCGCGCTTCTCAGCTCGCCGAGCGTAAGCGGGCGGCCCGCGACCAGGTAAGCGCACAGTTCTTGCCCGCTTTTGCCTTCCCGCGCGATTACGATCGTCTCCTGCACGGAGTCGATCTTCAGAAGCTGCTCTTCAATCTCGCCGATCTCGATCCGGAATCCACGGATTTTCACCTGATGGTCAATCCGGCCCAAGTACTCAATATTTCCGTCCGGCAGCCAGCGGGCCAAGTCGCCCGTCCGGTACAGTCTCTCTCCGGGCTCAAACGGGTGTTCGATGAATTTCTCCGCCGTCAGATCCGGCCGGTTCCAATATCCCCGGGCGAGGCCGACGCCCGCGATGCATAATTCTCCCTCCACTCCGATAGGCGCCAGCTGATTCTGTGCGCCCAGTATATACAAGCGATGGTTCCAGATCGGACGTCCGATCGGTATCGCTCTGCGTTCGGTGTCATACGTAGACGCCGCCCACACGGATGTGGCGATCGAGGCTTCCGTCGGACCGTACGCGTTATAGTACTGTACCTTGTCTTTCCACTGCTGCACGAATTCGGCTGAAACGGCGGAGCCCGCCGTGATGAGCCTGCTCAGACTCGGCAGGCGGTCTGAATTCAAATAAGCCGCATAAGTTGGCGGCAAAGTGGCGATCGTAATTGCATGCTCGTTCATGAAACGTTCGAACAGCTGATCATCCAAAATTGTCTCGGTTGACGGTATATATAAGGTCGCCCCGAAATACAGAGCGTTGAACATCTCCCAGCACGACGCATCGAACGATAGGCTGGCGAATTGCAGCACTCGATCCTGTTCGGTCGTGTGAAGCGTATGGGCAAACGTCAGTTTCAGGCTGACCAGCCCGCGATGCTCCAGCATGACCCCTTTGGGTTTGCCCGTCGTACCTGATGTATAGATGACATAAGCCAGATCGTTCGGACCGCTGGCCGGCTCCAGGTTCGAGCCATCGTCGCTGTAGGCCTGCTCGTCATCCAGCGCCACCACGGTCCCTTCGAACGGCACCTGCTGCAGCAGCTCCCTTTGAGTCAGCAGCAGCTGCGCGTTCGAGTTCTCCAGAATGTAGCGGATGCGTTCTTCCGGGTATTCCGGGTCGATCGGCACGTAGGCACCGCCAGCTTTCAGAACCGCCAGAATGCCAACGACCGTCTCCAGCGATCTCCTGGCCATCAAGCCTACCAGCTGATTGGGCAGCACGCCGACCGATCGCAGCGTCCGCGCCAGCCGGTTCGCCCGTTCGTTCAGCTCCGCGTACGAAAGCCGCCGCCCCTCAAAGACAACCGCCGTCGCTTCGGGCACCCGCTTCGCCTGCTCCTCCACGAGCTGATGAATCGTCCGATCACGGGGATAGTCCTTCTCGGTATCGTTAAAGCTTTGCAGCAATTGAAATTTCTCGTCCTCCGACAGCATGTCCGCCCGCACGATGTCCAGCTCCAACTCGTGAAGCCCCACGGCCAGCAGGCGATTCAGATGGCCGACGACCCGAGTCATGAACTCGGAGTCATATAAGTGCTCGTTATATGACAGCGCTAGCTGTATCGTCCCGTCGGTTAAGCTGAATTCAAAGGAACAATCCGTGACCACGTTTTGCCTGATTTCGTCCAGATGCAGCTCCTTAAGGGATACTAGCGTATGGACGACGGGTATCCCGCCTGCATATTGCAGGTCCAGCTTCTCCGTCATTTTCAAGAACGGAATATGTTGATGCTGAATCGCTTCCGGCAAGGAAGTCCTCAGCTCGCTCAGAAGCGTTCTAAAAGTCGCACCCGCCGAAAGCGAGTTTTTCAAAATGACCGTATGATTAACGGATCGGCGCGTCTCCGTCGGTTTCCGTAAAACCGGCATGCCGACCAGAATGTCAGAAGCGCCTGTATATTTATGCAAGAGCGACTGAACACCGGCGAGCAAAATCATAAAAGTGGCCAGCGGAGCGCCCTTGCTCATTTGAAGGACGCGCTGCGCCGCTTCCTCCGAAAGCGAACCGCCGACGGTTGTCATAATGGGCGCCAGGGAGCTTGGAGCTTTGCTGTAAGGCAGCCGCGTCAAGGTATAATCGTCGCTACCGAATTTTTCGTTCCAAAACAACGTTTCTTTTTCAAAAGCCATCTGGATCGTTCCCCTCTCTTCATCGGTAAAAGCAAACCGGCGGAGCATATGCCGCAGCAACGCTCCAGCCTCGCTCCCCGCCTTTTCAAACATGTGACAACAATGTCAATGGCTTTCGCCAGGTCACCGCTTCGCTTGCCCGGTTGATCGCATGCGGCAATCCTCTGCCTAGCAGCTGTCCCGCTCGGCTCCCATGCGTGAAAGACAACAAAGAGCATCGTTCTACGCAAGAGATGCGGCTGCTTCCGGCTCCTCTGCTTCAATATGCTTGCTGCGGACGAGCCGCCCGAAGACGGGCTTTGGTTTAACATTGGGTTCGGAATTGGATTTGGGGGTGGACAAGGGATGTTCCTCCCATCGATGTAAGGCTTGCTGTAGGGTTCCGGCCGGCCAGCAGGAAGTCGGCCGTACCTCCGGATTCGGCACCGGAGCTGCCTTTGTCGAAGCCTATATTTAAGGGATATTGATACACTCTATGTACGATTTGTGTATTCCCCCGCCTGGTGTGGATAAGTAAAGATCCGGCTGCGGGGTAGTGAGCTTTTCCTGACGATTAGATGTGACGATGGTGCTGCATGAGGCTCAAAGAATGCTCCGTATGGCATGAACGGGACAGCCCTTGGATTGGCGGTGAATTCCATGCTGCCTGACGGTACCGCAGGCAGCATGGGGAGAAAATCTTCCAATGGGGTGAAAACGTTATCTTAACATCAGGGCCGCACGGCCCCCGGAAGGCACTTCCGTGCCTCTTGCCGGGGCGGCCACCGGCTTGGCCGAGCTTAGGTCGTTACCAGCAAATCCTGGGTCTCCTGAGAGATCACCTGCTGCATACTGGACTTGATAATATCGCAGCCGGCGGCCAGATGCTCCATCGAGACGGTCAGCGGAGGCATGATCTTCAGCACGCGGTCTCCTCTGCCGGCTCTTTCAATGATGAGCCCGTTCTCGAAGCTGATCTCCGTCATCCGCTTCGCCCCGGCTTCATCCGTGAAGCCCGAGACGTCAATGCCCCAGATCAGGCCGAGTCCGCGGATGGCGATGGACGGATGCAGAGGCTTGATTTCTTTGTCAAGGAACGAGCGCACAAACTCTTCAACCACTGCGCGTCGACGACGTGAATTCCGCCTTCGGCTTGTACCGTTTCAAGCAGGATGGCGGCCGGCTTGTCGATTCCGGAGTGCGAATCAGTCAGGATATTCTCGATATAGCCGAGCGTATCCATTTCTGCGAAAGCCCCGCTCGGGTGCGGCATGAACGTAACTCCGCCCAGAGGAAGCCCCGCCCCTTCCCTCATGGACTTGGAGCTTGTCGCCGACAGGCTGCCGAGCGACATGCCGTGGAAGCCGCCCATGAATGCGAATATCCCGGTTCTCTTCTTCGCCTTGCGTGCGAGCTTAAGGGCCGCTTCCACCGCGTTCGTCCCCGTCGGACCGCAGAATTGAAGCTTGTAATTCAGCTTCTTCGGCTCCAGGATCCGCTCCGAGAAGCTCTGGATGAATTCGCGCTTGGCCATTGTATACATATCCAGACCGTGCATAATCCGGTCGGAGGTCAAGTAATCGAGAACCCGGTCCTTGATATAATCGTTGTTATGACCGTAATTCAGTGCCCCGGCACCTGCAAAAAAATCAATATATGCTCTTCCGTCCTCAGAATATAGCAGGTCTCCTTGGCCCGGTCGAATACCACCGGAAAGCTTCTGCAGTAAGATCTTACGTTGGATTCCAGCTTTTCAAAAATGCTCACGCGCTTCAACCTTTCTGAACCTTCTGACGTCATGGAGCAACATATTCTCGGCTGTCATTTTCCACAATTGTCGGTCTCCGCATGCCGGCATGCTGGGTAGCCAGTGGACTGGTCTCTCGCGCACAGCTTGGATAGGTATAAAAACCATCCAATTCTATTTTCTATCATAATTGGAAAGGTGACCTAGGTAGAATTATATCAAAATTTCCAATAATGTATAGTAAAACTTTAGTTAAATTTGGTCAAGGTGTGTTAATATTTTGCCTAAAAAGAGCGAATGGAGAAGAAACGCTGGGAATGGTTTGCCATCAATCGAGGAATTCGACGCGTGTCGACATTCAGGCGGGGTGCCGGACGATTTGGGAGATATTCCCTGTAGACATTCTCTGCCGGTGCTCCGAATCCTTGCGCTTTGCGATAACTTAACATGATTACCTGACGAATTTCTGGAAGCCTGGCTGGAAACGTGACTGGATGTCAGCTGGATATTCTGCTGGAAAATCCGTTGGATACTCGGTTGGAACACCTGATGACTGCCCGGCTGGAAGCTGGCCGCAGCGTCCGCCCGGATGGCAGCCGGCATAATTTTGTATCCCGCCGTCTTCACTGCGCCTCTGCTAGAGTAAAGGGCAGATAAATTCTGCCCCTCCTCATCAAACCGTACGTGAGGTTTTCCCTCATACGCTTTCCGATGTTCGTCATTCATGTGCATGCAGATTACAATAGCGTTCTGAGTCCGAGTTGAACGGACAATGATTTCACTTCGCGTAATGAGCTCCTCCATCGAGCGCGTTGACGCTTCTTGGCATACCATTTTGTGAGTCGCTGAAGGATGTACCAGTCACGTTTAGCCATCTTCCTTTGGCTATAGGTCGTAACGTAGTAGTTACGCCAACCCTGTATTTTCGGGTTTAAGTATTCCAAATGTTCTTGGAATGATTTGTGACGCATATTCGCAGGGGCTAGTCGTTCCTTCACGACTTCCCTAATTCGCTCCTCTGCCTTACGGCACAGCCATTGTTGAGTCGTATAATATACTTGGCTTTCGGAAGTTTCGGCCTTCGTCTTTCGGTGATGCATGCCTAGGAAGTCGAAGCCTTCTTCTCCTGTCCATAGTCCGACGATTCGCGTTTTGGTCGGGTGTAACGTTAACTCCAGACGTTCCATTATCGTTCGAATGATCTCGTATGCCCGATCCGCATCCTTCTTGGGGATATATTGGCGCTTTACGGGTTGCGGAATGTGCAATAAATTTTATACTTTCTTCTTGTTTTACTGTAAGTAACATATCTGTAGTCATAATGATGGGAAGCTTATTCTTGGGGTCAGTTGGATGTTTAATGCCTAACTTTTGTGCAATATAGAGGGTTTTATCTAGGGGTAATAAAGGAAATTGTTCGCGAATATCAATCACTTGCTCTGACCACTCCATTTGGTAATGATGTGCCAATTCAAAGTGTTCAGACAGATAATGGTGAAGTCGACCACTTTTCCAACCAAGAATTCGAGTAACTATCCCTATTGAAGGTACATCATGTACAGTCAACCAAGGTTTATATTCCGAAAAGTGGCCTTGACCTCTTCCTTCTTTGATTTTCCGTTGAATAGATGCTATAGAGTTACTTGATCGAATTTTGCTCATTATTCACCTTCTTTTTAGAACTACTAAATCAGAGTAAAGTTCAGTTATCCTTTTCTACTCCTAAGATATATTTTAGTTTTTACTTCAAAATACAAATGTAGAATATAACAACTCACAGCTTTATACAATAGCAAAGTAATATTTTTTAGCTATATTTTACTTCGTAGCCTATTCATAGGCTACTCGTAGGGTACAGTAGGGTATGAATAAGCTATAATATGGGCTATAAGTAGGTATAATTAGTAAGCAGATGGGTCGGGTTAAAACCTATTTGATATTCTCAATAGAGGTGAACTCATGAATACTTTGGGACAGCGATGTAGAAATTTAAGACTACTCCATAAATGGACACAAGAGGAACTTGCTAATAAAATCGGGGTAACCAAACAGGTTGTTTCTAATTGGGAGCGAAATATAGCACGACCTGAAATTAATCATTTAATATCTTTAGCAGAGGTTTTTGATGTTACAACCGATTATTTACTTTGTATTGCTGAATTAAATGGGCAGGTATTAGAACAAGAAGATTTGAATCTAATCGGTAAAAATATTACCTTTTTAATGGAGCATTTTGTCTCTCCTTTAAAGAAAAGATATAGTAAATAGAAAATTTTAGTACCCATTAGTTCGCTTAAAGAAGTAGCGCCTCACACCTTCTTTTACAATTTAATTAACTATGTGATAGCTGAAGTTTTACTTTTAGGGATAGTCTTTCAATATCTCTTTTGCAAGTTTCATTAGTTGCACACTCTGTAAATAGGTCTCTATGTTAAGACCTTGTAATGATTCTTTTACCACCAATCTACATTCTTCATAATCTTCAAATTCATTTCTTATGTAAATTGATTTTAGATCAGTTGGGGTATATCTAATGCTGAGGTTCCAACCGCCTTCTTTCAAAGCTCTTTCAAACCATTTCTCACGTATGGCTCTTGAGCAAGTATAAAAAACTTACTGAAAACAGATACCGTGGGGTGTTACAAAAGCAATATCAAATATGCTAAGTGAATTTAGTGACATGAATTATTACACTCCTTTCTCTATTCATATTATAGTCATTGTTAATTTTTTTATGCATAAATGCCAGGAATAATCGGTATACGGATAATTCGTGACTTTTATGTACCAAAATTAAAATGAGTATTTCTAAGACATATTATTAAGGAACTCCCGTGAAAGATTAGTACCGAACAATCTTCAGTTTTATAAAATCAATAATTTCATCTCTATCTTCTTTAGTAAGTTCTCGAAACAAAGAAATAAGTTCTAATTCCTGAGCTTCAATGGCTAAATTAAAAATAGTGTTCTTTGATACAGGCGTATCTCCAAAGATTAACCACTCTATATGGGAATTGAAGTTTTCTTTAATTGCTATAATTATATCAAGAGAGGGTCTGTATTTATCTTGCTCCAGCTCACTCAACGTTCCTTGAGAAATTCCAATTATATTTGCAAACTTTATTTGATTTAAGTTGTTTGTTTTTCTAATAGTTCGAATTCGTTGGCCTATTGTAGACATAATTGCCCTCCTAAGCTAAAAAGATCCCGATATATCATCGGGATCTTTCTTGATGTTTGTAAAATGACTAGTTCCAGACTTTTTTTACTGGTTCCACACTTTTTTATCACCAGACAATTGTCCAAGGAAAATAAAGTATTAGACTGAAGTTGTTGATTTGACGCGATTTTCTGGTTACAAAATCGTCAGGTATTAAGAAATAAGTTTTAGACTGGACGACCGACATGAATTTTCAAAAGACTCGATCCGAAAAATAAAGTATTAGACTAGTCCCTCGGGACATGTGAATGAACATTCTATACTCCGTTCGTCCGCCCCTTGTGTCACCATTGAAACTGAATTCAGAAGACACTTAGCGCTGTGCATTGTTTATTACTTTTTTAACAGAGGATACTCTCTCCTCCAAGAGTACATGCATGTCCAATCTTTAAGATATTAGTACTCCTTAATCCATTGAATAAGTTCATTAATATCGGCTAGACTTACTAATGCTCCTTGTTTTTTTGCAAAATCAATTGCATCTTCAGTGAATGCGGAAGTCGTAACTATTAGACCAGCGTTAACTCTGTCTGATGTTTGAACGCCATATAGCCCTCTTATTACTTCAACGCTGACTTTGTTTTCCACTCCATATTTTTTGCACTCTACATACATTATAAAAGGCTTTCCCATAACAAAATGCTTAACTATAATATCTCGACCGCCATCTCGGGTAGCGGGCGTTAACAGTGCTTCATATCCTTTTGATCTAAACAATTCAGCAACAACTTCTTCAAATTCTCGTGGCGATATCTCATATACATATTGAGGATTGTTTTTTATTTCTAGTATTATTTGATTAACTTTTGGTAGCTCTTCTTCAACGATCTCGTCATCAATATCATAGATAAATCCAGCTGATAACGATGGAGCTTGGAGATATGTACCCCCATATATATTATAGTCACTATAATTGAATGCACCAATCGGATATTCCCAACCACTAATACTGATGTTTATTTCATTTGTGCATGTTGTGCATTCAATAGTAGTAAAAAATAGATACTCTATTTCAAGTCCCATATTTCGTTCATATGATTCTGTTTCACATTCAAAATCATATTTTTCTATTCTTATGATATTGTCACAACAACTGCAGTTAATAAATACATCATTGTCTAGCTGCATATTATCCTCCAAATTAGTGTAGTATATGAATTTCTTTCAAGATACGACTAACTATTTTAAGCAAAAGAGCATTAGACTGTCGTTGTTATTTGATGTGGATTTCAGTTACACAAACCTCAACTGCTAAGTAGTAAGTATTAAAGCCAGTTCTTAACCTACTCAAGCAACTTAAAGCAGACTTATATTTGATGTCTCCTTATTTTTCCGGTCCGGAAACAATAGAGGCTCAGGTATCTTTCATTAGCCTCATGTTTCTTATTTTACTGAATTTCCACAAGTTGTACAGTTACATGCAGGTCTTAATAAAAATATACATTTCACTTGCTCAATGAAAAATAAACCCCTACCAGAATTACTCAGTAGGGGGTATTTTCCTTACTATGACTATGTGTTCTTCCATCATGGTTTTGATTTCGCTCTTACGTGTCACTGTTGAGTTGATATGATGTGGTAATCTTTTAAAAGAATACTGTCGATGGAGAGTAATAACTTTATCATATCCAAGAGATACGAACCAATCATTTAAGACCTCTGCCATATCAACAGTAATTGAACCTAGCACTGTTCTATGACCTACTATCCATGCTTGAACTCCACCTTCAACTAGCACTTGATCTGTCTGTCCTACAACTAAATACAATTCCTTGAAAAAATGTAGCACTTGTCTAACTCTACGTGGTAAAGCAATGACTTTGCGATTAAGCGTTTCCTTAACAAACGGAAGTTTATCTGATAAGATTTGAATTGTTTCGGAGCACAGGTTATCCCCATTCAGCTCACTAAGAAAAATTTCTGTTAGTTTCCTCGCGCTTAATTTAACTTCTTTGTTTGATAATTCCCCTGATTTATTAAGGACTCTATAATAATCCAAACGAATTCTCTCTTTTACTAACTCATATAGCTCTTTGTTGCTTATCAATTTTGAAGGATCAAATATATTCTTCTCTATATCCTTCATAATTTGTTCTAAATCTTTAATTAAATTCCTGTATAGATCAGTACCTTGTCGAGAGACGATTCTCATTTCGTTGAATAAATTTCTTAACGTATTTGAGGAGCGTATTATTTTTTTTAGTGAAATATTACTTATTGATTTTTTTCCACCTAGTAAATATTCATCAACGTTTTCAGCTGTCGTAGAGATACCTAAATAACGGAGTAATAACCCTTTAGACCACTGTAAAGGAAGTTTTGAAAATTCACCATATGCTACAGTACTCTGAGAATCTCCATAAGGTGGGGATGTAAGTACCGCATTAACTTGGTTTTCTTTAAGATATGATAAGTCTTTAGCATTTTTCAGTTGAATATTTGTAGTTGTTTTTCTAGTGGATAGTTTATTAGTTTCAACCAACAGACCTAATAAATTATCAATCTTATTTTTAAACACTGCAATAGAATCCACATTAAACTTATCAATATCACCAGGTGACATACGGTATAATTTAAACTCACTGTTCCTTGTTAAAGAGCTCTCACGTATAGTAGAACTGAAAGCAGTTAATAAAATTAATGCAAATGTCTCTATATATTTTTGGGAGCATCCTTGTAAAAATTTATCTATTTCTTGTTCTATATAAGATAGCTCTTTTATATTCATTGGTTTGAACCAATATTCAATATTATCAAACTTTGTTAATTTGACCATTTTTTCTGGAGTGAATCTTTCACTTATCGTATCAGTGAAGACTTTCAATGATTTCTCTACAAATGCTGTATTACTAACAGTTAATGACTTTGTTCTAGCTAATAATATTGATAACGGGTTCATATCAGAACCATAAAAATCCAACCCTAGATATTTACATTCCAGCGCAACAGTTCCACTACCAACAAATGGATCTAAAACCTTTGTGATGGAGTATTCTTCTTTTAGTTTTTTCAATAAAGATACTACCATTTCGGGGACAGCTTTTGCCGGATAAGAGTGGATATTTCCGTTAGACGAAAAGAAAGATGCAAAATTATTTTCTCCAGTATAATTAAGATCCAGCCCTTTCCACCATTCTTTTTCAACACTAGTTCTCATCGTCCAACACCTCCAAACTGAATCCAGGATTGAGCCGCACATCATTTATGATGCGCGGCTCAATCTGATATAAGTATACATCTTTTTTCTAAAAATGATCAATGATTTATAACTTAAGTGAATTACAACATTAGCCCTGGAAGTGCCTGTCTTCCCTGGTATTCTGTACTCTGTTTAATAATATTTAATATATACTCATCATTGAGTCTAGCTACTCGAGAAATAGTAAAACCACATTCTGAAATAAAATCTATCTCTGGTGGAATTATAGTATCATTCTTTAAAGTTGTTTTTTGAAATTCTTTTTCCAAAATTACTTTAAGTTCTTCAACAGTAATTTTATCTTTTGAGAATTTCCTGAACTGAGTTTCAATTGTTTCATTCTGATAATTATTTAATGAATGAATAAAATCTCTCATATCTTGATCATAATATTTTTTTGATATAGAAGTCATAAAACGGGATCTGCTTAAATTCTCTATGCTCAATAAAGCTTCTCCATTAGGGTCAAGAGAACATAGATCAAGTATTTTAAAATCGATTTGGAACATATTTTTCAAATCAAATAGAATCATCCCATACTTATCATTAATTCTCGCAAAATGTACTTTAAGTTTATTTGGCACCTGTTGTTCTACATTTCTCCTGTATGAACTTGTGCCATATTCAATGAGTTCTCCCTTAATTAGATTGGCAACTTTACTCCCTCTTTGAATGGTACCGTTCGTATTGCGAAGAACCGTATCGCATGGTTGAGTAATTAACAAGTAGACCGATTTACTTTTTACCCATTGGTTACTTTTATGATTATAATTTGTTTTAACAAATAGATCGCCGGTATATACACAACTACCTAATAAATTAACATTGTAGTCCCATTGCTCATACGAATGTATTGGAATAACCTTATGATCTTGTGTTAAATCTCCAATACTATTCGCATTGCCTGCAGCAACAAATGCCGATTGTTCAGTGGGTTCATGTCCCCAAGGTAATAAAATTTGCTCTATAAGCTCTCTGTTATTAAGTAAACTATCTACGTAGTGAGATTCATTGCTAATAATTTCATTAAATGACTTCGACATCACCGCGCGTCTAATCCTTAATAGTGTATCACTGAGTTGTGACCCCTCTGAAAAGGAACTTCTAAAAAAGTCATTAATATCTTCTGGTTCTAAAAATCTTAGTCGCTCATCTGCTATATTTTCGATTTTTTGATTAATTTCATTATATATATTCAAAGTATCATTTAAAGTTACACCCTGAAGTACATTTTTTATTGAAATCATTAAATCTGAATCAACCTTATCTTTACGTAAAACCCAGAGAAAACTAGTCGCTAATGTATGATATTTAGAAAAGTTTTCTCTTACAAATTCCCTTATTTGTCCTCTTGAAGATAGTGTAGAATCATCATTAGTAATAATCAAAGCGACATCTTTGTTTTCTACTACCTTCTCTAATATTGAGAAAACCTGCGAGTTATCTCCTTTAATCTCTCTATCCAATAACCATAAAGTTTTTCCTTCTAATTTTTCTAGAAGTGAAACATTATATTCACTAGCATTTGTCACATTAAATCCACAATCCAGTAATTGTTGGAGTACTCTTGAAAGAAATGTTAGGCTCTCTTCAATTGCATTAAATTGAAGTTCTCTTGGCTTAAAACCTAGTAGAATACTATTTAATTTTTCCATATCAAACTGACTAAGTGTCTGATATAAATCAATAAATTCTTCAAAGTCTACAGTTTCAATGATATTACTGATTTCAGAGAAATTTTCAAACATAGATGAAGTACATATCTGACTGATTTCGTAATTGTTTTGTAGTAATAATTTAAATAAAAAATCTTCATCAATATCGGCGTTCTCAATTTTCCACCCATCGTCAATACTTATTACATTTTTGATAGACCATTTTTTTAACAGTCCCACTAAAATATCAAACGGCTGATCTATAGTCATAATTTCTCCTTCTAAAGCAACGCTTTTGAAAAATCAATTTCAAAGATATACTTTCTGTTATGAATATTTCTTTGAGGTAATAACCTTATTATGGAATCATTAAGTTCAAGTATTGAAGTTACTATATATAGGCCTAATCCTCTCCCATCATCTTTTTGTGTCTCGAAAGGTAGAAATAGCCTTTCTTCTATAACTGGATCAATACCTAAACCACTATCCCATATCTGTACGGATCCATGTTCAGTGATTTTAATATTAAATTCTTTGTTGGTAATCATTTGATCGTTATAGTATCTTTGCAACCAATATTCGGAGTTTATATATAAATTATCAAAAATCTGAATTATGAATCCGAGAGAAGATTGAATTGTAATATTTCCTTCTTCTAATAAGTTAATTTTTATTCCGTGTTTCTCTGCTCTTTCAGACATGACTCCTTCTTTATATATGTTTTTAAGTTCTTTATTTAGTATAACTTTATCCTTAGCCTTCCTTCTTTGCCGATAACCAGGTGCCAAATGTTTGACTTGACGATCAATTGAGTTTGATTCTGCTTCGATTAATCTTGCCTCGCCATAAATTTTCTTCAATGTTTCACTCTGATTTTGATCGCTTTTTAAAGAGATGTTCACCTCATTTTGTATATTTTTAGCTCTAAATCTAGTATTAATTATTGATTTATTCAGTTCATGTGTCAGAGCTTCTGCGATAATTCCTAATGCAGATAATTCTAATAGCGGGCTTAATTCATCTTTAGAGTAATTATATAATCTCTTTGCAGCTTTCATCTCTTCTGAAGCCTTCTCTAAACTGCTTGTTATATTCAATGTTTTTTCAACTATATTGTTTATTGTCTGGCCTGCCTTGTTTACCAACTCATCTTTGTGGCTTTCTTGAAATAGACTTAACTGAGTAGAATTCATCTCTTCTGTTAATCTGTCTGCTATTTTTCTTGTTGCAGATAACATTTCTTTTACATCTGAAGATGCTTTGTGGATAATCTCCTCGACTTCTTCATGTGCATTGGGATTTGATAATCTAGGATACTTTTTTCCAAAAACATCGGTTTGTCTTCGCACTTCTTTAGACACTAAAATAGCGACTTCACGGCATATTGCTAAAAAGTTTTCGCCGTAAGGATCTAATATAAAACCCTGACGATTAGTCATCTCTTTTAACTTATTGTTGTCTACAGAGTTTATATCTACATATCCGATTGTATTTGCAACTTTAGGACCAAAAAAGCTACCCGATGTTTGAGATAATTTTGTAAGTCCTAGCCAATCATTGTCTACATTACCATAAGGAAGCACTCTAAACTTATCACGATAGATTTTTACAGAAGCATTGTCCTTCAGAAATCCTTTTACATCCTTGTCTTTATTAAAAAAATTTGAGTATTTAGTAGCCACTGATTCATAAAACTCATTCTGTAATTGTTCTATTGCATAATTATATATATATAAAACACCTTTAAATGAACCTGGGTCTGCGTAGCTAATATTATTATTTACAATGGTTTTTTTTAATTGGCTTTTTAGTTTATCATTATATTCTTCAATATTGATGCTCTTTAAGTTCTCATCTATTGCAATATGATTCTCCATATAATTTTTAGGTAAACCCTCTCGGGGCTCCTTACCTTCTAATCTTTTATAGAACATTGGTTTAAAAGACATACTCAAACTTAATGTGGGATATGAGAAACCAAAATCAACCTTATACATAGCTGCATCTTCTAAAAACTCCTCATCGATAGATTCAGTACGTACTATTTTCTTTGAAAATTCAGTATTTGTTAGCTCAATTGTTATATCGATACTATCATTTTTTTTGAATGGTGATATAAGCCTTAAAACTTCTTGACCAAGAATTCTATCAATGCCCTTCTGATCCCAAAAATTAACATTGTTTAAACCAACTAAATAAAGCTCCGTAAAGCCAAAATCATTTTCATCAATCTGTTTAGGAAGATATTTAGCATCAAAGCCGTTACTGTCAAACTCATGAATATTAAATTCTTTAGTGTCTAAAAAAGCAGTCACACTTCCTAATGTCACATCATCATTAAATTTATCCCAGTCAATTGATAGTAAAAATTCTTCATCCTTCTTCCAAGCCTTTGTTCGAAGATTTAAATATTTTGCTAACCGTTGTGTTGATAGTCTACCGACTCCTTTTTCTCCTAAAGGAATTCTATCGTGTCTAACACTTCTAGATTTATCTGATTTACTTGTGGTTGAGATTAATAAGAAACCTTTTGAGATTTGTTCCTTATTCATCCCGTTTCCATTATCACTGATTTTAATATAACCTTGACCAAAATTAGTTTGAGTTACGGTGTTGATTTCTATAACTACATTTTTGGCGTCAGCATCATAACTGTTCTTAATTAATTCTAATAATGCAACAATCTCATTCTCAATTAATTGCTCACCTAATTGAATTACTACCCGTGCCATCGCATGAATGGGTAGTTCCTCTGATTCAGCAGAATTAATAAATACTCTTTCATTATTATCCAAATTCATCATCCTTATGGATTTTTAATATGACTATTACTCTTTTACATTCTTTAAATTGTCCACTTCCAGAATAAACCACCATATAGTTCTATTGTACTATAAAACTCTGCAAAATTCTAAGTAATTTTCCCATTAATTCTTTGTGACCATTCAATAATTTTGTCATACCTAAGATGCTTTACCTTCTCAATATTCAATCCGGAGCACTCCGCCAAAATGTCCTTATCCCAGTGGCCACTTCTTTCTACTAAACCTCTTAATAGCAAAATAATTTTTTTTCTACTTCCTTGAGAAACATATCATTAACTGGTTGTAAAATAAGTGTTGAAATGGACCAGTCATCAGGTCTAGCTATTTCGAGTATATACTTCGTAAAAACTCCATTCGATACTTGGGCAATAGCACAAGTACGACGTAATCCGTTCGGACATATGGAAAATTTCTTTCCATGAGGAACACGAACCACAGACATCCGAATAGAATACGATGTCATCTCCTTCAACATACTTATCATCTCAAAGAAATCTTCCAGTCCGACGGCTTCAGTAATAGGAACCATTTCTAATGTTTTGAAATCAATGGGAGGCAAATCGCCACCTACGACTGAATCCTGAACACTGACTTCCCTTGATTCTCCCGAATTCTTACCACCTCTGCCTGAACTATCAATTACATCGTTTCCAGCATTCGTTTGCCTTACACTTTTCCTTCGCGTTCTCACTACGGGATAATTAATGAACTTCATGAAAGTGGGAGGAGCATCTAGCACATCCTGATTCGTATTCTCTCTTGCATCTTTACTTTCATCATTTATGATGAAGTCATCATTCTTGGAACGAGACGTCATTCTCAAACGTCTGTCTCCAAAGACGGACTCCTGCCGCTTTTTGGAGTGATGCCAGAATTCTATTTCATTGGCTGGATGCGTGAACCCCGCGAATCCCAAAATCTCTTTCACCAAGATCATATTTATAAATTTATCGCCGCGTACGACCAGTTCAACGGAACCAGTAGATGGCAGCTCTACATTAAGAGGAGTGCCTTTTCTTAGCATCTTTGCCGGGTTGGTGGGAGACTCAGCTATTGCTTGGCTAAATAACACTTGGTAAATCGAATCCCACATAGCTTTCATTTTAAAGTCTAAATAGATCCAAGACATATGACGAGCATTGCTCTCCGTAGCCATTGTATTTGGAACACGAGGCCCTAAATGGAAATGAAGAATACTCTTTTCAAACTCACAATCTTCAATGAGTTGTTCCAAGCCATGCGGCTGCATCAAAGAATACGCCATTAGCCTTGAATTAATAAACATCGCTCTGACAAGCTCAATAACAGGAATACACAATGTTATATTTCCCGTGGTATACTGAACGATTTTTTGCGTACCCAACTCGGGATTCTTCCCAAAATCGATAAGGCGCTTTGGCATTTGGAATGCGTTCACAACCACACCAGTATCGAGCGAGGGTATGGTGAACGTATAAGACGATCCACTCATTGGACGAACTTGATTAAGTACACCATCCGTATAAATTTGTCCGATTCGTAATAAAGGAATTGTTCCCCATGCACGCGTCAAGATCTTCAGTTCCCCGGATGCTCTTCTAAAAGCGATACGAATTCTCCAATCCCCCTTATAATCCGTATAGGGAGAACCAAACCAAAACAATTCAACATCTTCATTCTCTAAAAATGGCCAAGGACGAAATTCTATTGATGCCACTGCGATGTCACCTCACCTGTGATGCTCAAAGTATGCAGTCCCTGACCGCTATAGTAATCAAGAACCTCCGACACACTCCGCGAAAAGCCAGGTCTTAATCCAGCTTTTCTTATAAGCTTCCATCGTTTGATGGGAAATTCATCTTTCATTTGTGTCGCTGCCCATTGAACTCTTCGTATCTGAAATTGATCGTTCGTCTCCAGATAGTTAGTTAAAATCGTCGTAGTTACAGGAAGTCGGTCTTTATGCTTCTCAAGCAACGCAAGCTTCCCAATACGCTTACCGATCGAAGCAACAGTGATCCGAACTGGCTTCGTCTGACTGTCTTCAAGTAGCCTTTTACAGGCTGCTTCAACTTCCCAACTTATTTCAAGGTCGCGTGTTTCCCAATCAACTCGGATGTAACCTGTAGCAGATTTCCTCCCAGAAAGTTTAGCTTTTTTAGATTTCAAACCTGCTGGAGTCTTGCTGTGATCCAATCCTTGCTCTACCTGATCATGTAGCGCGTACTTAATGACAGTATTCGTATCGACCCCAAGTTTTTCTGCAGTAGCCCGATAAGATAAACCATCATGCAAATGAACTTTCAGTTGGTTCATCCAAACAGGACCGAAGGCTTTTATACGACCAATTCGTAGACGATCCTGCAATGACTGATCCGGTCCTCTTCTGGAGTACGAAAAACCACACCTACACGTAAATGTTCCAACCGGTTTACCCGTATCCGTACAGCGAGTAATCTGTACCCTCTCTATAGTCGATTCTTTATAATGATCTGCAGCTTTACTCAGACAAGGCCACGGTCCTTCACCGAAAGGAGAATACCTGACATTTCTTTGCTCTAAAAAGAGCTTGAAAGAACCATAGAGAAAACGTATAAGCAACAGTTGTCTTAATGGATGCACAGCTCTTCGAGCCTTCCTTGTTGCCACGGTCAGCCAGGAATAATCGCTCCCATTGATCATACATCCCAGCATCTTTAGCAGTTCTTTGCCGTAATAGACGGTAAACTGTTCTGCAAGATCACGTTGCCGAATTCGTTTCGTTGGCGTCAGCCAACCTTGTTCACTTAATTTATACAGCAGGGACTCCCTCAAGTCATACAACTCATGCGACTGTCCCATACCAATCAGTAATTGAACATCCAGAGCAATCTCTTGCAATCGTAACAGGGCTTTTTCTGAAATATTCATTAGCACCGGCTCGGATTGAAATAAACACCTCGCAATTGGCAACACCGTTAATCCATGACGCTCTGCTACCGGGTCAAGTATTCGGTGAAGCACAACACCATGATTTGGACAGATCATTACTCCAGTAGCCTGGAGAGTCCGATGCCAATAGGGTTCACCGTGCCTCGTTATGTCCTCCTCGTAACAAACAGGACAGAACTTCAAATCACTGCTTCTACCAACCGAACTGGCCGTAATTCCTGTCAGCGTATGAATGCCAGCTCCGTCTTTGCTTTTCATCATCTGCCGTAGGCGTCTACAGCGTTCCGATGGAAGGAAGGGGGCATAGAACGCGAATAACGTATGTTCGTCAATCCATTGATCGGAGGATATGCCAATTAACTGGCTTCGCTTGGAGAGATCCTCGATATGACTGGGAAGATCCAGCGTGGGTATAACATTCTCCGTACCAAACACTTCTCTTAACGTCCATTTCGGGCTGGTGTTGTTCATCCGCAAGTGATAACGTGTAATTACGCTATAAAGTAATTCATCTGGGTAGGAGAGAGGCAAACGGCTGTATTCGCTCATCCGGTTCACCTCCCCTTAGCCGATAAACTCCAACGGATTTTTAATATATCCCGCGACCTTTAATGATTCATAAGCTGCTAACTTCTGTTTCTTTCCTTGGGACACAATAACCCGTAGATCACTCGGCTCTGTTGGTAGCAACTTCGTTTTCGCTTTACTACGCTGCTGTGACTTTGACACAGTTGATTCATTCTGTTTCTGTAGCGCGATCTTGAGCGCTTCTTTATGCAAATCAACGGAATCCAATTCATCCAGATGCTTCAGGGCTACTGCCTGTGCTGCTTTCAATGCGCTGGCTTCTTCTATACCAGCTTCGATTAGCCAACCATGAATTTCGGCAATCGTCTGCTCCTGAAGATCATAGCCAAGCTCTGTCTTTATAACTTCAAGACGCTCAGCTTTTCGTCTTTCCGCTTCAATTCGATCCAGATAATCAGCTACAGATACGCTGTCATAGATATCTGCAAATTTTTGAATTTGCTGCTTTTTCCCTGATCGCAAAGCCTCAAGTGCAGGCTTAATCAATGTGAATCGGTCTCTGGCAACGGATCGCACCATCTCTGGCGTAATTTGCTCAATCTCTTTGTCTAACGCACGCCACTGGGTCAGCATAAACAACTTAATGGCAATATCCGATATGCCTTGCGATTCCTCGAACATGACATTGATGAACTCAGGAGTCAATTCAACCTTCTTATCTGTCCACTGATACTTCCATAGTCCCTGCAGAAGCCATTCCCACTCTTCATCCTTTTGAAAAGGATGCCATGTGGCATCACCTTGCCCGCTATTGCGCCGCGCATTCCTGAACTCTCCGTTCAAGGCAGGCAACGCTTTATAAGTACCCACAAGAATGACCGGAAGACCAATCGTATTCACCAGTTGGACGAAGAAGTTCAGCATCTGCGCAGCGCGATCATCTTTGGCCTCTTGCAAATTTTGAATTTCATCAATTACAAGCACGCCAAGACAATGTACTGCAGCCGCTTGCGCCATGATCGGCAATAATTCATCCGTCGTTTTTGTGGTGTTCTTTTTGTAATATTTCGTTCCGACCAAGCTATCGACAGCCAGAAGAAAATTCAAACATAAGCCTCGTATGGAACCGTCATGTGGGCAATCCATTTTTAACCACACAATCTGATAGGGGGCAGGCATGTCCTGCCCTTTATACTTCCGATGCAAGATCACTTGCGGATACATCTGGAGAATACGCATCAGACTGCTCGATTTCCCGATTCCGGATATACCAACAAGAGCAAAACCTGCCGATGTCGGCGTGTTCACGGGGTAACCGTTCGTATTCCCCTTCAGAATGAGCTCATATGCATCTTTACGGGCTCTGAAGGCATAGTTAGGGGTAAGAGGATTACGACCCACATAACCATCCCTGATCAATCTGGAGAGACTTTGTTGCAGTTCGAGATGTCTCGATAATGGTCGAAAGAATTCTCTTGAAATACGCTGCACACAATGCATTCTCAAATGGACGGGTAATTCTCGTTCAGATATTTTAAAACTCGGATTGTGTGCGAGATTTTTGGCCACCGTTTTGTCATCCCAGATAGGAGGCAAAGCCTCCAAGAGTGGATTATTCCGATAATCCTCAAGTAG
The DNA here is from genome assembly GCF_059772165.1 of Paenibacillus sp. TY11. Lineage (NCBI taxonomy): Bacteria > Bacillati > Bacillota > Bacilli > Caryophanales > Paenibacillaceae > Paenibacillus > Paenibacillus sp. TY11. The sequence goes on from NZ_JCBAIQ010000032.1 coordinate 30,580, forward strand.
AGGATCTTGATAATTGGCTTCCATAAAATGCCCTCGACTGAAGTGAAACAACGGAACGTCTATCTCGTTCACTCTTCATCACCGTCTTCCTGCAAATAGGCTTTAATCTTGGACAGCTTGTCCGCTGGAGGAATATAAACTTCTTTTGCTTTTGGCGGTTCGTCTTGTTTCATCAGTACGACATTATCGGCTATGGAACTTTTGACTTCAACTGCATGGGGTTCGTATAACTGGAAGGCCTCTTGTTGCCGATTTAACTGTTTTTCTTCACTACGATTTTTTCTAATCCCCTTAACGCGCTGATTATTGCTTTTATCGCTATGACGCAACGCTTCGTCTGTCTTTTTCGTCGCTTGCTCCACAATGGCCTTGGTCTGTGCATCCAAGTCGATTTTGGCCAACATGTTGTTTACCTCATGATGTCTGCCGTGATAACGCTCGATTTCTAGTAGATCGTCTACCTCCTCAAACCTCTTATTGAGATATCTTTCTTCTCGATCAAGCAGGGTACATACCTCAAATTGTCTTCCATTATCCAACCACAAGTAGACTTCGTTGGTTGATCGCGGGTCATAGCATACTTTTACACGCCAGGTCTTGCCGACTCTGGCTTTAACAAACCATTGTTCTCGCATCGCCAGATCGCAGCTGTAATGGACACCTTTGAACTGAATACCAGCGGATGTCACGGTGGCTTCTCCTTGAGGGAGCAGATTAAGCTTAACAATCGCCTCGGGAAGCTTCTTCAAACGACCAGTCCGATTTACAATTCCCCATTGCCATAGCTCTTGTGGCACAGGTGATACATTATCGGCTACCATAAATTCATTGCGATCATACCAGAGCATATGATGGTTGTTGTTATGATAAAGAACGTACCGGATCATAATCTGAGTAAACTCTCGAAGCGTTAATTTTGCGTCAAGACGATAATCGCGCTCGCCGCGTTCTCTATAGCGTTCCTTGATCGCTCCAGGCATAAATTGAATACTTCTTAAGTTAGCAAGTCGAAATTGCTGTTCCACAATCCCTTTCCAATCCGCTCTGTAGGGCGGTGCATTCTCAACGTCCACCCCTAGAACATCTATAAGTCGAGTCGGCTTGTCGCCCTCCAACTCACCGCGATCTGCTGTGAGCTTTTGAGGCAAATGACTACTCGCCCACTCGGATTCGGTTATTTCAATGCCATATTCGGCACAATACCTGACTTTATCAGCCGTTGTATTGGCTAATGCCATCATGGCACCTACCCAACTCGGACCTTCCAAGCCAATATACATGCCAGTTATATAGCGGCTAAACACATCAATGACGATATATATAATCGGGCGGCCAATAATCCATTCCCGTTGATATTCGCTTACCAAATAAACATCTGCAACAGTAGCATCAATTTGAAATCGTGCCCCCGGTCCAAAGCTCTCATGAGTAGAGCTTCCGAGTATCGGACGGTAATTCAACTCGTATCTCTTTTTTCCGAGCCGGCTTTTCAACGTATCCTCAAGATTCATTTCTTTCTGAAACCAGTACTTATATTGGCCGAAAGTGGGCAGCTTCTCTGGAGGAGGGAGAATAGGTACAAGAGCTTGTCCTTCTTTCCGATACCCATTTGCAAAAAACTTCTCCAGCGTTTTCTGATAGGCATGTTTTAAAGGCGATTTCTCCTTTGTGTTATAGAACAATCGAATACCCGATCTCAGCAACTGCTTAATTTCCTCATCAATATTTATGCCGACAGGCTCATTTTCAAACTTTCGAGGCCGTCCCCGTTTGACATCGGTAGGAGAGCGATCTTTGCCATAACTTCCGCAATTATTATAGTGAGGCAGCAGAGTGTTCTTCATTTTGCCGCCTTGCCAATATCTGCGCAAATAGCGGTATATCGTGCTTTTATGAACAGTTGTTCGCACCTGAACTTCGCGGATTCGAGCTCCCCTGAAGCTTTTGTCGAAGCAATTCGGCTCATCCAGTACAATATCTTTGATGACATCCCATGACTTTTCACGAAGCGCTAGATGCTCTGGAGCAATATCAGTATCAACCACAGGAACACTATCGTTAACCCACTCGACCAACTTGCACATTTTAGAATCAAGACCCACCGCATATTCCGAGTAAGGCTTCATAACAGGAAAGGCCTTATCATCGTCCATTGCAATACAATAGAGATATTCTTTGTTAGGAGCAATCCATAGTATTCTCTCAACCTGACGTAAGTCCGACTCAGGCAACTGCCATTCGACAACCATATTTTCATAAAGTAATTGCATACCCTAGCCGCCTTTCGTCAATAAATCGTTTGTCTTAATTACGCTAAACCCACTAGCACTATTCGAAGGATTAATCTTTTCATGCATATTAACTGTCCAAATCTTCCGAGCTACAAAATATCTGAACATAGCTAAAGATGTGCCGGCTTCCAATCCCATTTGTTCATCGCAAGCAAGACACGCCTTTGCTATTGTTGCACCTGATAATAGCAAAGCTGCCAGAATACGTTCCAAGCTTTGGACGGCAAATACCCCCAGCGTTCCGACATCTGTGTTGGAATACTCTTTATGAACCCATTCCACGTTGCGGATCAACGTATATGGTAAATCGTGTTCGGTCACAATTCCCCAATCAACCTGATGCGTCTCCCAGTACATCCGTTCAATTTCAAATTTCGCAAGTATACGTTCGTTCTCCAGGTCCTTAGCTGGCTTCACAGTTCTTGCGTATTCCTTGTCCTTATATGTAATTAAAAAGTCCGTAGTCATGACGATATCTACGCCTGATTTAGGATCTTTTGGATGTTCTATACCGAGCTTGTCCGCGATTAGCTTCGTTTCTTCCAGTGGAAGAAGGGGGTATTGCTCTCGAATGTCTGTTACCTCATCGGCATAATCCAGTGCATAGAAATAATCGCGCTCTAAATCGGACAAAAAGGTATGCTGCCTGCCCGTGGTCCAACCAACACCACGGGTCGATCTACCTGTAGAAGGCACATCCTGTACTCGCAGCCAAGGAAGATAATCGGCTCCTGTCCCTTGGCCTCTACCTTCTTTGATGAATCTATCAATTTTAGCATCCGTGATTTCACGCTTACGTTTTGCCATGATTACGCCTCCCTAAAAGAAAACAGGGCTACCCGAAGGCAGCCCCGTTTGGAGTCATGATGTTAATCTGGATGTCAGTTCTGTAGACAGTTGAAGAGCTTCTAGTAGTAGTATGGCCAATTTTGTTAGTCTAATACTTTATTTTCTCAGTCTACAACTTTATTTTCTTAGTCTAATACTTTATTTCCCGAGTCTAACACTTTATTTTTCAGTCTAATACTTTATTTTCTTTTAACAACAATTAGTTTAGAATTTTGCTAAAGCTTATTCTACGGTAACACTTTTCGCCAGGTTACGTGGTTTGTCGACATCATGACCCAGTGCAAGAGAAGCGTAGTAAGCCAACAATTGGAGAGATACAACTGAAATTGCAGCAGACAGAATTGGAAGTGTCTTCGGAATGGCAAATACCTGATCCACGGACTTCAGCAACTCAACTGCGTGCTCTTCGTACGTAATCGCAAGAACATCTGCGCCACGAGCCTTGACTTCCTTAATGTTGCTCACGGTTTTCTCCAACACGGATTCCTGTGTTACCAAAGCGATAACCGGAATGCCGTCTTCAATCAATGCCAGTGTACCATGCTTCAATTCACCCGCAGCATAAGCCTCGGAATGAATGTAGGAAATTTCCTTGAGCTTCAGGGAGCCTTCCTGTACTACAGCATAGTCCTGACCGCGACCAATAAAGAACAGGTGCTTGTGGCTTGCAATTTGCTCAGCATAGGCTTTGATCGCATCTGCTTTACTCAGCATCTCTTCCACTTGCTCTGGCAGTGATTCCATAGCCGCCAGCACATGAGCTACTTGCTCATCTGTTTGTGTGCCACGTACTTGAGCCAGATACAAACCAAACAGATAGAACGCAATCAACTGCGAAGAGTATGCTTTAGTGGAGGCTACGGCAATTTCCGGTCCTGCCAGTGTAACCAACACATCATCTGCATCACGGGCAATGGAGCTACCGACTACGTTTGTAATCGCCAGTACATGAGCGCCGTTTGCTTGTGCTTCACGCAGTGCTGCCAAAGTGTCAGCAGTTTCACCAGATTGACTCACCACGATCACCAATGTTTCTGGTGTTACGATTGGCGAACGATAACGATACTCGGAAGCCACGTCATTTTCCACCGGAATACGGGCCAGACTTTCAATAACCGTACGACCAATCAAACCAGCATTATAAGCTGTACCACACGCCACAATTTGAATGTTGCGAATATTTTTAATTTGTTCTTCTGTCAGCTTCAGCTCTGGAAGAACGACTTTTTTAGTGTCTTTATCAATACGGCCCAACATCGTGTCACGGTAAGCCTTAGGCTGCTCGTGAATTTCTTTCAGCATGAAATGCTCATAGCCGCCTTTTTCCGCTGTTACAGCATCCCATTCGACATGAATCATTTCCCGAGAAATAAATTGGCCTTCGATTGTCATTAATTCGACAGCGTCACTGGTCAAAACAGCCATTTCGCCATCGTTCAAAATAAATACATTGCGTGTATATTTCAGAATAGCCGGAATGTCGGAACCGATAAAGTTCTCCCCTTCTCCCACACCAATAACCAGCGGGCTGGCTTGACGAACAGCTACCAGCTTATTAGGCTCGTGCTCTGTCAGCACACCCAGTGCAAAAGCACCGCGCATAAAGGTAATTGCTTTTTGTACTGCTTTAACGATATCCCCTTTATATTCACGCGCAACCAGATGGGAAATAACTTCCGTGTCCGTTTCAGAAATAAAGGTATGACCTTCGCTGATCAGCTGCTCCTTCAGTTCCAGATAGTTCTCAATAATTCCGTTGTGAACTACAGAGAACTTTTGGCTCTCATCCAAATGCGGATGGGAGTTTTCATCAGAAGGCTTACCGTGCGTTGCCCAACGTGTATGTCCGATGCCTGCATGGCCTACCAACGGCGTACCATCCAGTTTAGCTTCCAGATTCGCCAGACGACCTTTTGCCTTGGCTACTTGCAATCCTGAATCTGTAAACACGGCAATACCCGCAGAGTCATAACCGCGGTACTCCAGCTTCTTCAATCCGTCAATCAATACCTCTTGCGTATTCTGATTACCAATATATCCTACAATGCCACACATATTCGTTATCCTCCCGATCATCATTTCACAAGACGACTCATCACAGGACTAACGTGTGCGGTAAATTGTGGAATAAAGTTCATTCATCTATGAAGTTGTCAATGATAACTATAGAATTTACAGGCATCTCTTCACGAATGTAACGAAATTCCCAAACCGCGCACGCCAATGATGATGGCCGCACATTCATGAAATGAATCTTATAATTTAGGTTATAAAATAATAAAGGCATCTACCGGTGCGTTGTGTAAACAGTTGCCTGTTCATTTTCCGCTGCCGGTTTACGGCTCGATGCTTCACCGGAAGGTCCCCGCCGAATGTTTCGAACACCTTCACCTCGTCAGCTTGTTTTGTCGTGAACCGATTTGCGAGCAACTTTATCTCAACTGAATCCATTGCTTCTCCACCAAGTTCCCCCGCACAAAATCAAGCTCTGGCGCTTGTATTACGTTACCTTACAACCCTCGCTTTCTCTATCTGAGTCACAGCATCCCTATATTATATTCAGCTAAGTATCATTTGGCAATGACACTTTATTCATAATTACACCATGAAGGCCATAAATCGTTAGTAAATAACCGCAAACGCCGTTGCCTGCTTCTTTTTCACAGGCAACCGACGTTTACAAAATTTTAAACTAATTCTTTCTTCACGACATCTACGATCTGACCCACAAATTGCTCCAGTTCATCCTTATCCGGGCCTTCGGCCATCACACGAATAAGCGATTCTGTACCTGAAGCACGGACCAATACACGCCCATTATCGCCCAATTGTTGTTCCACCTGCTCAATTGCTTCTGCAATGGCAGGATTCCCTTCGTAATTGCGTTTGTCCTGCACACGCACATTTACGAGCACTTGCGGATACTGTTTCATGAGCGATTTTAGCTCACTCATTTTCTTGCCGGAAGCTTTCAAGGTATCTACCAGCTGAATCCCAGTCAGCATGCCATCGCCTGTCGTATTGTGATCCAGGAAAATAACATGACCAGACTGCTCACCGCCTAGGTTAAATCCACCCCGACGCATTTCTTCCATTACATAACGGTCTCCGACGGCAGTTTTTGCAGTCTTGAGTGCCAGCTTTTCAGTAGCTTTATAAAAACCGATATTACTCATCACTGTTGATACAATGGTGCTGTCCTTGAGTTTTCCCGCACGGTTCATTGCATCTCCGCAAATGCAGAGAATATAGTCGCCGTCTACCTCTTCCCCGTTCTCATCAATCGCGATCAGACGGTCGGCATCGCCGTCAAAGGCCAAACCAATATCTGCTTTCAAGCGGCGTACTTCCTCTTTCAGCTTTTCAGGATGAGTCGAGCCGCAATGATCATTGATGTTCAAACCGTTCGGCTCGGCACCAATAGTGTGTACCTCAGCTCCCAGTTCTGCAAAGAGCTTCGGCGCCAGCTCATAAGCTGCTCCGTTAGCACAATCCAGTACAATTTTTAACCCTTCAAAAGAATGGCTAATTGTTGTTTTCAAGAACTCCAGATAATCGTAGCGAGAATGCTCGTCTACAACAACCGTTCCCAATCCACCGCCAATTGGACGAGGCAGTTGGTCTTCTTTTGCATCCATGAGCTCTTCAATTTTCAATTCCGTTTCGTCTGTCAATTTAAAACCGTCACCGCCAAAAAACTTAATGCCGTTGTCTTCAACTGGATTGTGTGATGCTGAGATCATTACACCAGCGTCAGCTTTCAATTGACGTGTGAGATATGCCACCCCAGGTGTCGAAACAATACCTAGACGAACCACATTAGCCCCAATGGACAGCAAACCGGCTACAAGAGCCGATTCCAGCATCAGTCCGGATATCCGTGTATCCATACCAATAACAACTGTCGGTTTCTCTACATTACCTGCTAAAACATATCCGCCGCAGCGGCCAATGCTATATGCCAGTTCGGCTGTAAGTTCCTGATTAGCAACGCCTCGTACACCATCTGTACCAAAATATTTCCCCATGTAAAATGACTCCCTTTTTTTGTCTAATAAATCTTGATTATTTACTACAGATAAAACATGTTATGGCTGACTGTTCTCCGGGGTTCCATTCGCAGAAGAATCTGCGCCGTTATGAGGACTTGTCTTATCCTCCGCAGCTGCATTGTCCCCGGTATTAGCGTCAGAGTATCCACCTTGACTGCCCTGCCCCTCCTGTGGCCTCTCCTGCCCCTTTTCGCCACTACCAGGAGGGTTTGATTCATTCTCACTGCTCGGATTCGTTACAGCAGGCGTAGAAGGGCTCTCAATGCTTACCGTTGCCTTTAGTTGGCCGTCATTCCCGGCTTGCGTGATATACTTAGGCAAGCCTACCTGCAGAGTAACCTCGTGTTGACCAGCCGTAAGGCCACTTACGTCTGCCACCAAACTAACATCATCATTGGTTAAATTGTTTACCATATCCTGCGGGCCCCTTACAGTAACATCCATCGTCTTGCCTGTGGGCGCTGTAATGGTCGCGGTAGCTCCATCTCCCGCACCTTGTAAAACGATTGGAATGCCTGACAGCGTCCGTTCCGTATCTGTGACTTCATTGGAAGGGACGACGGTCACCTGAATTTGTATTGACCCTGGCTCGATTTTATCAGAACCTGAGGGGGCTGCCAAATTAGCTTGAACTGTACGAGTCCCCGCTTCCGTGAATTGACTTAAATCCAATGTAGCCGTGACGTAAGAGCTGAGGCTGCTCAATACATCCTGCGATGCATATACCGCCGCTTCCTTCACGTTTGCATTGACTTTAGAAAGCGCCAATCCGTCTGGCAACTCTCCAGCATAGACAATCTTAACAGGCACAGATTTCGCCTGCTGAGTTACCGGAATTTCAACGGACACAGTGGATGGCTCAATGACCGCTCCTGTAAGTTCCTGTCCCTTTTTATTATAAGCCTTCAGTTTTACACGCTTCTGTTCAAACTTTTCTGAGACGCCATCCGTATTAACAGCCCCCTGAACCGTAGTGACGGTACTCAACTGGCTTTTGGGTAAGGTAACCTTTACGGTTTGAGGAGCAATCACAGGCTTACCAAGCTGCAGCCCCGCATCTGGACTCCCCTTAGGTACTATAGATACATTAAATGATTTCGTTTGTTTTTCCTCAATCGTCACTGTAACACGGTTAGGAGTCATAGATACCAATTCCACTCCATCCGGTAGATCCGGTACGAGTGACAATGTTTTAGTACCTGCTCCTAAGCCGCTTAAGTTTAGCTTTGCCTGGTAATTATCCGCGAAAAAAGAAGTCAGCACAGAACGCTGTCCTCTGACCTCCATTTTTACATGGTCAGTGTCCATGGTAGACAGCACATATTTTGAATCATCCAGACCACTGGCCTGAATACCCACATTATCAATTATTTTATTATTATAAGAAACGGTCAGCGTAGATGTAGGTGTACCTGTATCTAGATGGACCATTCCCCACAGCAGGACAGCAACCGCAAGCGCCAATATCTTGGAAATCGTATTATTGTTAATCCATTTGTCCATCATGAATTTCCACGGCCTCCCCTCCGATTCCAGAATGAGCCGCGTTTTTCCTTCAAAGATGGTGTTGGCCGCAACTCCTCATAAAGCTTGGAGATTAGGGATTCTTCCTTAATGTCGCGAACGACCTGTCCATTAATGGCCAAAGAAATTTGCCCTGTTTCCTCCGAAACCACGACAGTTACGGCATCCGTTACCTCACTCACCCCAATCGCAGCCCGGTGACGGGTTCCCAACTCCTTGCTAATGAACGGATTTTCCGATAATGGCAAATAACAGGCCGCAGAAGCAATCTGTTTATTTTGAATAATCACCGCACCATCATGCAAAGGCGTATTGGGAATGAAGATGTTAATTAGCAGCTCAGAACTGACCACGGCCTGTGTCTTGATACCAGACTCCGTATATTCGTTTAGCCCTGTCTCGCGCTCAAATACGACCAAAGCTCCTATTTTCCTACGTGATAAATAATTCAGCGCCTTAATCATTTCTCCGATTAACTTGTTAATCTCTTCATCATCCGCAGACGAACGCCCAAATAGTTTGCCACGCCCCAACTGTTCCAGAGCACGACGTAACTCAGGCTGAAAAATAATAAAAATAGCCACCACACCAAAGGTGAACATCTGGTTCATCAACCACTTGAGCGTATACAAATCAAACCAGGTGCTAACCGCCCAAATGACAACCAGAAACAGAATTCCTTTCAACAATTGAACTGCACGCGTTCCGCGAACAAGTAAAATAAGCTGATACATAATATAGGTTACGATCAAAATGTCGATAATATCTTTAATGGACTCTTTCCAAGTCAGGTCCGCAAAATAATCCAACATGCGCATGCCCCCGCAATTTTCTGTAGTGAGTGGGTGTAATATGTACACAGTATGCTCTCTCTATCTAGGTTATAACGATCAGGCTCGCGTTGCAAGCTGTGTGACAAAAGAACCGCTAAAATCAGTAAAATACAGTACAATTCGCCAGATTCATATACAAAAAAACGCCTTTTCCAGCGGAAAGAGGCGCTCGATATCGTTCTTGCCATTTCAAGCTTCTTTTATGGAGAAGACGGTCCCCCGAATAAATCAGTAACCTTGTACCAAATCCAATCCAAGGTTTGATCAATACTTTTAACCTGTCCTGCAATATGGGCGGTGGACGCTTGATAGTAAGAGCCGTCAATCACAGTAACATTTCCTTCCACTTCGCCGTATACACGGGCCTCACCATTTTGCACTGTTAAATCTCCGGCAATGGATTTCCCTTCAGGTACAATCACAGTATCGCCCTGAATAACGACTTGATCCAGATGGCTTCCTTTGACTACCAATTGATGGTCCGTGCCAGAAAAGCTGGCCATACTTGAGCATATAACAATAAGGAAGAAGGCGGCGGCTGTTACAGCGGGATGCCTTTTCACCCAAGTCAGCATAGGCACCGCAGTCTGTCTTTTATGCGGCGGCAAAGCATTCATAATGCGAAATGTCAGCTCATCCGATACACACGGCACTTGATAATAGCGTGTACCGTAAAGCATCGCATCCGTCCGCTCCAGCTCTTTAAAACGCATGCGGCATTCTGGGCAGTCTAACAAGTGTTGTTCCAACTCATGTTTGTCCTGCTCAGATAGGTCGCCATCTAGATAGTCATGCATAAAAGAGACGGCTTGTTTGCAATCCATATGAGCCAATCCTTTCTAATATTCTTCCGTGTTTCTCAACATAACATGCTCCGGCTTAGAAACTTTGCTCATCTTACATACGTTACAACGAGCATTATGTTTCATAAAAACATCTATGCAGACTCTTTTCCTAGAATCTATGCACATGATTTATAGCTTGTGCTCCAGTTTTTTGCGCAGAAAATCCCGGCCCCTGTGTACTCTTGTCTTAATAGTAGTGACTGGGAGATTGAGCACATCGCTAATTTCCTGCAAAGAAAGCTCCTGTAAGTACCGTAAAACCATAATCGTCCTGTATTTATCCGGAAGGCTGTCAATAGCGTCATGAATTAAAGCCTGCGTTTCGGACAGCAGCGTACTCCCCTCAGGGGTAAGCTCTTCACTAGCGAGCATGGCGTACCCATCGACACCTTCCTGATCATTCATTTCAGCATCCAGTGAGTATGTAGGTTTTCTCCTTCGCAGACGATCAATGCACAGATTTGTAGCAATCCGATAAATCCAGGTTGAGAACTTCTGTCCATGGTCATACTTTTCCAAATTACGATACACACGCAAAAAAGTTTCCTGCACCAGATCCTCCGCCTCATGGCGATTACCTAGCATCCGGTAGGAAAGATGAAAAATCCGATCTTTATATAACTCGACTAACTCCGCAAAAGCTCGCTGATCGCCTTTCTGTACCAGCCTAACCAAGCGGCTTTCCATATTATCCACTCTATACTCCCCCAGACTTGCTGATGGGTTACTTATTACATGTTTATGATTATTCATCGTAGTTTAATTTTATCCGGAAATCAACTGTAGTATTGACACTAACAGCACGCACGCCTGTCATCACTATACAAACAGCACAATCGGGCACCCCATGAGTACCCGATTGCCTGTATTCATACAGCCAAACCATATCAGCCGGTGTTTCTTAAGCCTGCGGCAATTCCGTTAATCGTCAACAATACCTCACGCAGCATTTCAGTATCATCACCGTTCTGATCACGCAGCTCGCGTAGCTCACTTAGCAACTGAACCTGCAAATAACTTAACGGATCGACATAAGGATTACGCAACCGGATAGATTCCTGAATAACCGGCACATCGTCCAAAATCTCGGATTGTCCGGTTATTTTCAAAATCAACTCAGATGTCAGCTTGAACTCTGCTGAAATCTGCCCGAAGATACGCTGCCGTGCCTCTTCATTATCCGACATCCCAGCATACTCCTCTGCAATCAGCAAATCCGCTTTAGCGATCGCCATTTGCAGTGTATCAATAAGTGACCGGAAGAAAGCAGAGTCCCTAAACATCGTTTGCAGCACTTTAAGGTTATCTTCATTGTTTTGATAGAAGCTTTGCAAACCCGTTCCAGCCGCATACCATGCAGGTAACAAGTAACGACTTTGTGTCCATGCAAAAACCCATGGAATGGCACGCAAGTCCTCAAAACGTTCACTGTTCTTACGCTTGGACGGACGAGATCCAATATTCAGCTCGCCTACCTCAGGCAACGGCGTAGATTCTTTGAAGAAGTTGAAGAAATCTGGATCTCGGAAAATCAAATCCTGATACTTCTCCAGTGATACTTGGGAAATACGGGCGATAATCTCCTCCCAGCTCTCCTCGAATACTTCCTTCTTCCCGGAACGATGATATGCGGCAGCCGTAATCAGCGCCGATGTCGCCTGCTCCAGGCTCCGATACGCGATGCCTTTGAGCGAGTATCGGGATGATAGCACTTCGCCTTGCTCCGTAATCTTGATTCCGCCTCCAATTGTATGAGGAGGTTGAGCCAGAATGCTGCGATTAAGTGGCATACCTCCACGACCCAGTGCTCCTCCACGACCGTGGAAGAACTTCACTTTTACGCCAAACTCATTAACTACTTCCGTAATGCTATTCATAGCGACCCGAAGTTCCCAGTTCGCTGTAACCACACCGCCATCTTTGTTACTGTCCGAGTACCCCAGCATAATCTCCTGAAGCTGATCCATCGCGGCCACAGATTGTCGATATACAGGCAAGTTCATCAATCTTCTCATAATATCAGGTGCAGCGTGCAGATCATCTATCGTTTCGAACAAAGGGACGGATTGCAGCGTACAGATGACAGTGCCATCCTTCTCGATGCGGAACAGGCCCACTTCTTTGGATAACACCATAACCTCCAGCAAGTCGCTGGCTCCCTGGGTCATACTGATCAAGTAGCTTGTAATGGACTGCTTGCCAAATTCCTCTTGAGCCAAATAAATCGTACGGTATACGTCAAGACATTCCTGTGTGCTATCGCTATATTTTAAATACGGCGAAGTAATCGGACGAGGTTCATTCAGCAGCTTTTCCAGCAGATCTATTTTTTCTTCCTCTGACAGCTTACTGTAATCCGACACAATATTCATTTTAGAAAGAATTTCAGTCATCGCATTTTCATGTTCCTGACTATGCTGACGCACATCCAGCGTAGCTGTATGGAACCCGAACAACTCTACCTGGCGAATCATCTTTTGAATATACGTGTCTGCCACATAATCGGCAAAATGATGACGCAGGCTGTTGTCAATAACATTCAGGTCTGCAATGAGCTCTTCCGCGGAACTATAACGCTCCTTGGTACCCTGTTTGCTTTCATCCAGGATGTTATTCACCTTAGCAATCATATATGCCAGTTTAATGCGATAAGGCTCTTTTTCGTTATGCCATACTTCCATCTTTTTAAGCGTGATGTGGTTACGGTCTTCTTCAATAGAAGCCAGCAGATCATCAGAAACTCGCACAATGCTGGTACTGAAGCTCAAGTAACCCATGAGTTCCTTCAGCGTGTGCTGATATTCTCTCAAAGCCAGTTTGCGCTGCATACGTAACGTTTCCCAAGTCACATGAGCTGTCACAGACGGATTGCCGTCACGGTCTCCGCCGATCCAGGAACCAAATCTCAAATAAGTTGGAATGTGCCATTTTTGTTCGGGATAATATTTGCTCAAACATCGTTCCAATTCTTGGTATACATCCGGCAATACATGAAACAAGGTCTCGTGAAAATAATACATTCCATTTCTTACTTCATCTAATACAGTTGGCTTGCGATCACGCAGCTCATCTGTCTGCCACAGCGTAATTACTTCATTTAGCAGATTCTCCCTTACCTGTTCCCGTTCACGCAAGGTAAGCATCGGATTGTCCAGCAGCATGACGTCCTCGGAAATACGTTTGTGGATATCCAGAATTACTCGTCGTGTTGCTTCTGTAGGATGTGCAGTCATTACCAGTTCCAGAGAGAGCTCCTCCAGCATGTTGCTAACGTCCTCTGCAGAGAACCCCCCTTGTTTAAGCTCCTGAACAGAACTTTCAATGGAACCGCGTTGAACATCTTCACCAGCGGAATGCTCATAATCCCGCTTACGACGAATACGATGGTTTTGTTCAGCGATATTTACCAACTGAAAATAAATCGCAAACGCGCGAATAACCTGGTGACGAATATCCGTATCCAGTCCGCTGACCATTTGTTTGAAATCCTCATACAACTCCGGCTGATACCCGGCACGTAACGATTTACTTGTCTCACGTATTTTCTCCACGATATCCAAAAGTTCGTTACCACCCTGATGAACCAAAACCTCACCAAGAATATTCCCTAGAAAACGAACGTCCCGCCGCAGCAGATTGTTGGATTGGTTTTTGTTAGCGGTTAACGTAAGCTCAGTCATGCTTTTCCCCCCATCTGATCTGTTCCACACCATATACAGTTGTAGCAAAGGTACGTATACACACGAAATTTGACACTTTCTTAACATCATACAATAAAAACGCATGAAAAGCTGCAAAATTTACAGTAAAAAATCATGCTTTTGAAATACTTTTTTTGAGAATATATTGGTTTTTTATGCATAAAAATGAAATTTAATAAATGAAATTGAATGCATAAACTAGAGATGCGTGAAATTTTATGCACAGTTCTTATAAACAGTGTGTTTTCGAAGGCACAAATTCATGCATCTTGATGTGTATATGTTTATTATTTGTTGACAATGTGAACTCTATTACCTTCTATCCACAAAGATATGCACAAATTAGCCATAATCTCAGTGTTTCAGAGGTGTTTTCTCATTAATACTCCCGTTTTACCCACATAAATAAAGGGGAATGTGTACAACCAAAGGAGCAACTTATAGTTATCGCCATGAATTCGTACCATAATAATTATAGGATTCCTATATTCAAAGGATTTGATCACGAAATTAGCCTTACTGCAGGAGAAAGGGGTACGTTAGAGAGGAAATCCGGGATCTAGGTGTTAAAAGTAACAAGCGCCTATGTACAATATGCACAAGTCATCCCCAACTGTGCATACAGAAGACATAATTGCAATGGCCTATATACATAGAAGTAAATGTAATGTGGACAAAATAAAAAGAAGCCTTTCGGCTTCTAGGTAATCAGTAAGCGGGTGATGGGAATCGAACCCACGCTATCAGCTTGGAAGGCTGAAGTTCTACCATTGAACTACACCCGCAAATTAATATCGGGATGACACGATTTGAACATGCGACCCCCTGGTCCCAAACCAGGTGCTCTACCAAGCTGAGCTACATCCCGATAGTATAATTTTTTAAAGATGGCGCGCCCTGAGAGATTCGAACTCCCGGCCTTTTGATTCGTAGTCAAACGCTCTATCCAGCTGAGCTAAGGGCGCAAATATGGAGCGGACGACGGGAATCGAACCCGCGACCCTCG
>NZ_JCBAIQ010000033.1:0-42468 GCF_059772165.1 Paenibacillus sp. TY11
CACCGGCGGTGCCTGGCGCGACTGCAAAGGGCGAGACGCCCGTCACGCGTCTGCCAGGCGTCCCGCCCATACCGGCTGTGCCCGCTGCTCCAGCGCGCAGCGTCCCTGCAGCGGCAGAGCCGGACGTGCGTGTGTACGTCACGTCCACCGGTCGCACGGAGACGCTACCGCTGGAGCAATACATTGTCGGCGTAGTAGCCGCCGAAATGCCGCCCAGTTTCGAGGATGAGGCGCTGAAAGCACAGGCCATTGCCGCGCGTACCTTCATTGCCCGGCGTTTGCTGGCAGACGACACTAGCGGCGCTCCGGCGGGAGCAGATGTGACGGATACCGTTAAACATCAGGCTTACATCTCCAAAGCTAAACTTACTAGAGAGTGGGGGCATTCTGGTAAATCAGCAGAACTAGCTAAAATTCAGAAGGCCGTACGCGACACCAAAGATACGATCATGGTATATGAGGGCAAACCCATTACGGCTTCCTTTTTTTCTACTAGCAACGGTTATACCGAAAATTCAGAGGATGTATGGGCAAAGGCAGTACCCTATTTACGAAGCGTATCAAGTCCATGGGACAAGCAGCTGGCCCCCCGTTATACAGAAACGGTCACACTGAGCCGTCAGAGTGTGTTCGATAGATTGGGATTGGGTCGTACTGCGATTGCTGCTTCTACTGGAGGAGGGAGTATGATGCCAGAGATTCGTATACTCTCCAAGACAGAAGGGCATCGCATCAAGAAGATTGAGGTGGGAGGCTCAGTCTTTACAGGACCGGAAATCCGTAACAAACTGGGGCTGCGTTCGGCTGAATTTACGTGGAAGGCCGAAGGGGACCGGATTGCTATAACAACCTATGGCTATGGTCATGGCGTCGGTATGAGTCAGTGGGGAGCCAATGGAATGGCCAAGGAAGGCCATACTGCCACTCAAATTCTCCTTCACTATTATACTGGCATTTCTTTTGCGCAAGCCTCTCGTATTCTAAGTTAGTAAATTTTTCGAAACTTTGAAGTATAAAAGAGTTGCACCCGGTAACACTGGTTACTGAGGTGATGAGCAAATGAGTGAACAAAATAAAAACCAGAACCAAAATCATGAAGAAACACCCAAAACCTTTCAGGGTGGAAGAGCTTCGCAGCCGTCTTCGTGGAAAAAGCTGTTGTCCAAAAGGTGGGCATACCCGGCAGCCTACATTGCCGCAGCAGCCATTATACTAACCTTAGTGTGGGTCTATCAGGATGCCAGCCAGAAGTCTTTCAAACCTGACCCAGCTAGTCCATCGGTACAAAGCACAAGCGCAGTGAATACCGATGTTAACGGACAACAGCCAGAAAGTGTGGAAGTTGTTGCCCAGTCGGAAAATATCGCATGGCCGGTAGCAGATGCTGGCGCAGTGCAGGTCGTAAAGCCGTTCTTTGACGAAAACGCGACAGCTGATGAGCAGGCGGCAGCTATGGTAGAGTACGATAAGACATTTACCGCTAACACCGGGATTGATCTTTCTCGGACCGACGATCAGGCGTTTGAAGTGAGAGCCGCCCTGAGTGGCAAAGTATCCCGTGTGGAAGAACATCCGCTGGTAGGTAATGTCGTAGAAATCACGCATGATAATAATCTCAAAACTGTGTACCAAAGCTTGAGCGATCTGAAAGTAAAAGAAGGCGATCAAGTGAAACAAAATGATGTGATTGCTTCAGCAGGTCGCAACGAGCTTGAAAAGGATTTGAAAACACATCTGCATTTTGAAGTGTATCAGGATGACAAGCCGGTGAATCCAGCAGGTCTGCTTCCTAAAAAATAAATTCGGTCATGGCCTTGCATGCAAAGTAGGGAATCCATATTCCCTGCTTTTTTTCTTGTGTAGTTTTTGTGCATAAGGTAAACATAAGTTGCTTTTGCCAAATAAATAGGCCTTCCGAAGCATGTCTTCCCGCCAAACCGCGAATATATAGGCACGCTCCTCATATAATGTACCAAACTATCCACAGTAGGGAGGCGGGAGCGTGCACGATTACATCAAGGAACGGACCATCAAAATCGGTCGCTGTATCGTGGAAACAAGGAATACGGTCCGTACGATTGCCAAGGAATTTGGTGTCTCCAAGAGCACGGTGCATAAAGATCTGACCGAACGGCTGCCTGAAATCAACCCGGATCTTGCCGATCAGGTGAAGCACATTCTCGAATACCATAAATCCATCCGCCATCTGCGGGGAGGGGAAGCGACAAAAATTAAGTACAAAAAAACGAATGGCAAACGAAGGGGAATTCTCGTTTCCGGTAAGTCTTAAAAATATATAGTGAATTGGCTGGCAAAGCCATTGAATCAACCCCCTGAAGTATGATATGTTAAAAGATGGTACAAGACGAAAAATGACATGTAATCGTAGGTTTATACATATATTTGCCGCTTCTTGTCGAATCTTAGCTTTTTAAAATATCACTTTGGGGGCCTTTTTAATATGTTCAGTAATGATATCGGTATCGATCTCGGTACGGCCAACGTGCTTATTCACGTCAAAGGGAAGGGGGTTGTTCTTGACGAACCTTCCGTTGTTGCGATAGAAAGCGATACAAAAAGAGTTCTGGCTGTTGGAGAGGAAGCGCGCCGTATGGTGGGACGTACTCCTGGTAATATCATAGCCATCCGCCCATTGCGTGATGGTGTCATCGCCGATTTTGAAGTGACGGAAGCGATGTTAAAGTATTTTATCAATCGGGTAGGGGGAAAAAGCTGGTACAGCCACCCTCGTATTCTGATTTGTGCGCCGACGAACATTACCTCAGTGGAGCAAAAAGCGATTCGTGAAGCGGCGGAGCGTAGCGGGGCCAAGGAAGTATTTTTGGAAGAAGAGCCAAAAGCGGCTGCCATCGGGGCAGGAATGGATATATTTGAGCCTAGCGGCAACATGGTAGTAGATATTGGTGGCGGGACCACAGACGTTGCAGTCCTCTCTATGGGTGATGTCGTAACGGCTTCTTCAATTAAAATGGCAGGGGACAAATTTGATACAGCCATCATGAAATATGTAAAAACGAAGTACAAGCTTCTGATCGGGGAACGTACGGCTGAGGATATCAAGATTGCTATCGGAACCGTGCATCCGAGCGGACGGCGTGCAGAGATGGACATCCGTGGACGGGATATGGTAACCGGATTGCCCAAGACGTTAAGTATTTCTGCGGATGAAGTGCAGGATGCGCTTAGAGATCCCGTGTCAGCGATTGTTGCTGCGGCCAAGTTTGTATTGGAGCAGACCCCACCGGAACTGTCAGCTGACATTATTGACCGTGGTGTCATTCTGACTGGCGGCGGTGCCTTGCTTAGCGGATTGGACGAGCTGCTTGCTGAAGAACTGCGTGTTCCGGTACTGGTTGCCGAAGATCCGATGCATTGTGTTGTTAAAGGTACAGGAATTATGCTGGATAATTTGGATCATGTGGTTAAGAAAAAGTTCTAATCTGCCGATAGTGTCTATAAGAGACTCGTTTGCGGTCAGGCAGGTTGCCTAGCATTTTGGTTTTCGTGCCTCCGCGCGAGCATATGATTGATTAGCAGAGTATAGGATTGGGGTGCACGATACATGTTGAGAGGTTTATATACTGCGGCCGCCGGATTGATGACACAACAACGACGCCATGACACCGTGACGCAAAATATTGCTAATATGAATACGACGGGATACAAGCAGGAGAACAGCGTTCAGCGCTCTTTCCCCGAAATGCTTATTTCCATGACGGGTGGTAACCCTGATAACCCGGACCGTACGGTCGGCAAGCTCAATACTGGCGTTTTTGCTGAGGAAAGCCTCTCCCCTTACATTCAGGGGGCATTGAAGGACAGTGGACAAGCAACTGATTTTGCAATACAGTCCAATATCAATGTGAACGACCCGGCGACTGGCCAACCTATGGCTTTTGATCAGGCGGGGAAATTCATCAATGCTAACGGTGAAGTCACCTATCGTCCAGAAGCGTTTTTTACGGTGCGGGACAATAATGGCAATGTGCGCTATACACGTGATGGACATTTTCAAGTAAATGGAGTGGGAGCATTGCTTTCGTCGACTGGCTCGGCAGTGCTGGATACGAATGGAAAACCGATTCGATTGACGGGGGCTGTCTCAGCGCTTAAAGTAAATGAACGGGGCGAATTGGTAGATAGCAAGTCCAACCAGACGTTGGGGACTACGCTCGGGATTAGTGTCATTGATCGTCCGTACCAGCTCGTTCGTGAGGGCAATGGGAATTTCCGCCTGAATGATACAGACGGTGCTACAGCCAGAATGATGACCGCTAACGATGTTGTGTCTGTTCGTCAGGGTTATCTGGAAGTATCTAATGTAGATGCTTCACAGTCGATGGTGGATATGATGGCTGCGTTAAGAGCGTATGAAGCGAATCAGAAGGTTATTCAATTTTATGATAAAAGCTTGGACAAGGCCGTTAATGAAGTAGGCCGTGTATAACAGGGGGTAAGTGATGAACAACTCCATGATTGGCGCAATGGTATCTATGGCCAGTGTGCAGCAGCGTTTGGATTTGATTGCCGATAATATCGCCAATGTCAATACGGTTGGTTATAAGAGTAAACAGGGTTCCTTTGAAGATGTATTGGCCAATGTGCAGCAACAGCCTTCAACGTATCTCCAAAATGGACGGGCGATGCCGCTCGGCTATAATTTGGGCTACGGAGTTAAAACGGCCACAATTATGAAAAATATGGAGCAAGGTCCGCTCAAGGAGACGGGACTTCCTACTGATCTGGCGATCCAGGGTAATGCCTTGTTTGAAGTTCAGGGAAATGGGCAAAAAGCTTGGACCCGTGACGGTAGCTTTCATTTTATTCCTGATCCGAATGATAGCGCGACGATGATGTTGACCACTGCCGAAGGTTATTCCGTGCTGGATAACAATGATGTTCCTGTAACCGCGCCAGCGGGTTCCAAGGTAGCTATTAACTCGGATGGCGAATTGCTGATTCGTGCTAATGGAACTGGCGATCCGACAGTTGGTCAGCGAATCAAGCTAATGGATGTACAGCGTCCAGAAGGGCTGCAACAGCGGGATGATAACCTGTTCGTATTAGCGAATGGAGTAACAGAGGCAAATGTATTCGGAGCTGCAGGTGTGGCAGGTGCTGTTCCAGCAGACGTATCTGTGCGTTCCGGTTATCTGGAGGAGTCTAATGTGGATTTAGCGGGCGAAATGACGGATATGATGCAAGTTCAGCGGATGTATCAAATGGCGGCACGGGCATTAACTTCTAGCGATACGATGATGAACCTGGCCAACAATCTGAGGGCTTAAGGATTTGGTGATGAAAGAAGAACAATCCGATTCCCGTCCGGTGCCTGAAATGACTAAGTCCCGCTGGCGTACTGCTCGTTATTTCGTAGTTCCGTTGCTGCTCCTGTTCTCGCTGTTAGGCGGCTTAATTGCAGGATATGTAATTGTAGGTAAGCAAGGGCTGGCAGGCGTATTTGAATGGAAAACCTGGCAGCATGTCATTGATCTTATATTTGCGCCTTAAGTTTACTTTAAAAGAGTGAGGTGGCGGGAAAAGACCGCTCCGCTGGCTACCCGCCATCAGGGCCCACTCTTGTTAAGGTAAATCAACCCCGCAATTTGTGTGGGTAGTATATAAAATAACAAAACCCTGTGCCAGCGGCACAGGGTTTTGTTGTGCCTTTAACGACAGGAGCCTTCAAACGTAGCGCGGACAGCTTGCAGCCAATGAAGGCAATCGCAGAGGCCTTCGGTTTGTTTCGCCCTTCACGACAAGCGAGCATTATTGAAGCGAGCTTTCTTTTTGAGCCAAAAGTAACTCGGCGGAGGGGATGGAATCGTTCTGAAGAAGCGATAGCGTTCGCCTTTAACCTCGGATTTTACCCTTGAATTCTTATACATTGAAAAAAATCCGAGGTTAACAGCGATCGGAAGAATGATCCATTCCCGTAGCCCGTCCTCCTTGACTCAAATTGAAACTTCGATTCACCCCCATAATAGGAGCAACCAATATGGTACTTCCGCGTAATTTTCTTTTTGCATCTGATAACTGTATAATGATGGGGAAGTTTATAACACTGCGGGGTAAAACCAAGCACGGGCAAAAGGGCTTCTTCGCGCCTCAGGTTGCGTAACCGGCGGAAAAAGCCCCTTATCTCAACCTTCACTTCTGCAGTAAGTGAAGGATATCTAACATTGTTGCCGTCATGAGCTGTTTTTATGCAGCGCAGGCGGGGTAATATTATGCTTGCAGCAACTCATGACTGATACAGAGTCGAACCTGCAAGCGGAAGGAGTTATTAAGATAAATGGACAAATTACAATTGGATGTTAATCAAATTCAGGAGATTATTCCGCATCGACCGCCATTTTTGTTGGTGGACCGTATTATTGAACTGGAGGAAGGGAAAAGAGCAGTAGGCATTAAAAATGTAACGATGACTGAGCCTCATTTCATTGGACATTTTCCGGGATATCCCGTTATGCCTGGTGTGCTGATCACTGAAGCACTGGCGCAAGTTGGGGCTGTCGCATTACTGCACCTAGAGAAAAATCGCGGCAAAATCGGCTTCTTGGCAGGGCTGGATGGTTTCCGTTTCCGTGGACAGGTGGTTCCTGGGGATACGCTGACACTTGAAGTGGAAATTACCCGTTCCAAAGGCTCATTTGGCAAAGGGAAAGCTACGGCTAAAGTAGGCGATACGGTAGTAGCTGAGGGCGAAATCATGTTTGCTTTATCAGACCCTCCCCAATAAATAAGCTCTGCCGACATAAGCACGACGTCTGAACCGAGTGCATGTGTACATAGAAATCCTGTTTTGACAACCCAAAAATGGAGAGGGGAAATTCCGTATGACGCAGTTGAGTAAAAAAGCATTAGAAGGCATTGAGAGCTGGCTGCAAGACCCTTATATTGATGAAGAAACCAAACAGGAGTTGCGCGCATTGGAAGGCAACGAGCAGGAGCTGGAGGATCGCTTTTACAAAGAGCTGGAATTCGGTACAGGCGGTCTGCGTGGAGTGATCGGAGCAGGTAGTAACCGGATGAACCGTTACGTCATTGGACGTGCCACTCAAGGGCTGGCTCGCTATATTTTAGAGCAGCATGCTGGTAAAGAAGGCAAGCCTTCGGTTGTCATTGCACATGATTCGCGTCATTTTTCGCCAGAGTTTGCTCTGGATGCAGCTTTGGTGCTGGCGGGCAATGGTATCGTAGCTAAGTTGTTCCCATCCTTGCGTCCGACGCCACAGCTTTCGTTTAGCGTACGTCATTTGGGAGCCAGTGGAGGGATTGTTGTAACAGCGAGTCACAATCCTCCTGAATATAATGGATACAAGGTATATAACAATGAAGGTGGTCAGCTTGTTCCTGATCAGGCTGAACAGGTGATTGGTTATATCCGTGAGGTTCCTTCTTTTGCTGACATTCACCGTCTGACACGTGAAAAAGCAGAGGCTCAGGGACTATTGGTTTGGCTTGGAGAAGAGGAAGATGAAGCGTTTGTAGATACGGTAGCCAGTGTGAGTGTGAACCGGGAACTGATTGCAACTGGACCAGGTAAAAACTTCAAGGTTGTGTTTACACCTCTCCATGGCACTGGAAATGTACCGGTTCGTCGTGTGCTGGAGAAAATCGGTTTTGAGCAGGTACATATTGTTCCTGAGCAAGAGCTGCCGGATGCTGAATTTTCCACCGTCAAGTCGCCAAACCCGGAAGAACGTGATGCATTTAAGCTGGCAATTGCGCTGGGTGAGAAAATTGGTGCGGATCTGTTGATCGGAACAGACCCTGATGCTGACCGTATGGGTGCGGTTGTGAAAAACCGTGATGGTGAATATGTGGTATTGTCCGGTAATCAGTCTGGCGCGATCATGGTTTACTACTTGTTGAATCAGCTGAAAGAAACAGGCAAGCTTCCGAATAACGGGGCGGTTATCAAAACCATCGTAACCAGCGAAATGGGCGCAGTCATTGCCGAACATTTTGGAGCAACCGTGTTTAACACGCTAACTGGCTTCAAGTATATTGGCGAGAAAATGAACCAGTTTGACCAAACTGGAGATTATACCTACCTGTTCGGTTATGAAGAGAGCTACGGCTACTTGGCAGGCAATTACGCTCGCGATAAGGATGCTGTCTTGGCGGCTATGCTGATCGCTGAAGCTGCTGCTTATTACAGTACCCAAGGTAAGACGCTGTATGATGTTTTACAGGAGCTGTACGAGCAGTTTGGCTACTTCCTTGAGAGGCTGGAGTCTCGTACACTCAAGGGTAAGGATGGAGTGGCGCAAATTCAGGGCAAAATGACGGATTGGCGCAGCAACGCGCCCCAAGAGATTGCAGGCGTGAAGGTAGGCAAGGTACTGGACTACTCGCAAGGCCTGGACGGACTCCCACATGAAAATGTACTCAAATTTTTACTGGAGGATGGTTCGTGGTTCTGCCTGCGTCCTTCGGGCACAGAGCCAAAAATCAAAGTATACTTTGCGGTACGCGGTTCCTCGCTGTCAGATGCGGAGCAAAGAATCAGCCACCTGGTCGATGCTGTTATGGCTCGCGTAGACGCTTGAGAAAAATCCCTTTATAATAGAATAGGTTAAGGTAATTGGATATGAAATAAGTAATCGGTGACCTCTCACGGCAAAGGGCAGTACGCCGTGGAGGTCATTTCTGTATTGCAGAATAATCTGGAAGAGGCTTTGGGAAAATAGGCTTATTCCGGGAACGGAGGATTTTGCAAAATTCAATGAGTGACCTACCAAAAGGCTGAGTATGGCAAGGTGGGCAGCATTGAATTTTGCAAAATCCTGAATATTAAGGAGGTTCTTTGGTGTATCAGAAATGGCAGTATTGGAATACGGCTTCTCGAAAATGGTTATGGATTCTGGTGACTGTCGGCTTGCTGGCTTCCATTCCAGTCATCGCCGATCGTGTGAAGACAGAATCCTCGAGTAAAAAAGTAGAGATTGTATTCGATTATCGGGATTTGACGGAGGCAGCTTCATATCAGGCTCACCCGCAGGATTATCTGAATGAGCAGCTTGACCGCCTAAAGCAGGCGGGTGTGAACAGCATGGCAATGTATGAAAGTACGCTGGATGATTTCCGTAAAGCGGGCCGCGTCGTAACCTATACGACTCAGAACGTTGCTGATATGGAAAAACGTCTTTCACCTGCAAATGAGAATTTTACGTACGTTGTTTTTGCTGATAAAGAAAATGCCGAGGCACTAAAGCCATTAATTTTACGTACGTTTACAAGCTTGGGCATCAACGTAAAGCCTTGGAGTTATCAGGGGCAGGAAGGGTTAGTTGTGGAAACATCTCCAGAGGATGCGTATCTCAAGCCCATGCAGCCTGACCCGATTGCCATGAAGCAGCTTCGGAGCAAAGGATTTTTTATTGTTCCACGGATGAGTGACAGTCTTCCTTACAACCAGGATTTGACGGAAGAAATGCTGGCTTCCTTCCAGCAGAATGGTGTGAAACGCATTTTGTTTGAAGGTGATTCAGTCAAAGGCTTCACGGATAACGAGAAAGAGCATAGCCTCGCGGCATTTGCTAAATTGCTGAACAAATACGATATTGGCCTAGCTGCTATCGAAAACTTAAAAAAACCGCAAGCAGGCTTCAATAAGCTCGCTTACGATATACACTATAACGTTGTGCGTTTGTACTCACTGAGCGATAAAGATTCAACGCTCGATGTGGAGACGTTGGCCGATCGTTTTGCACTGGCCACCAAGGATCGTAATATTCGCATGTTGTATCTGAATACCGCACCTAGCCGCAGTATTGCCGAGGCCAAGGTAAAGGATTCGGTCGACAACCTGATCCATAGCTTGGACGAGCCGGGTAACGCTGTACAACGGATGGAGAAAAAGGGGTTTGAACTCGGACAAGCTGAACCGTTCCAAGTCGTCGATTCGTCAATTCAGCGCTATCTGAAGATGATCGTCGTACTGGGTGCGCTGGCATTCTTCTCCATCATGGTGTCCTATTTCGTCCCGGCATTGACCTTGCTGGCATTTGCACTCGGTTTGGTAGGTTCAGCAGGTCTTTATGTTCTGAACTCCAGCTTGATGGAGCAAGGCTTGGCTCTGCTGGCAGCGATTAGCGGACCTACGGTTGCAATGGTCATTGCTGTGCGTACGATTAGAATTAAACGTGAACAAGAGTCTGAACTTTCTGTAGGTCAGCGTTTAATTCAAACGCTTATACTGTACGTACGGACAGCGATCTTGTCGTTGGCTGCGGTGCCCTTCGTTATTGCGCTGTTGAACAGTATTGCCTACAGCCTTGTGCTGAACCAATTTAGAGGTGTAAGTTTGCTTCACATTCTGCCGATCTTCTTGGCAGCGATATATATTTTCTTTTATCGTGGCGTTTCTATACGCGAGGAAATTTCCAAGCTGCTACGTACGCCGATTACTGTATTGTGGATTATCGCACTGGCTGTTATCGGAGCTGCAGGTTATTACTATTTGACTCGTACCGGAAATGCGGGTACGGTGTCGAACACGGAGCTGGTTTTCCGAAATTTCCTTGAGAATGCGTTTGGTGTACGTCCGCGCAATAAGGAATTCTTGATGGCTCACCCACTGTTTATTGCAGGGGCATTCCTGGCTTTGAAATACCGCAAAGCAATCTATTTGCTCATTATAGCTGCTATTGGTCAAGCCTCTATGGTGGATACCTTTGCTCACATTCATTCTCCAGCGGCACTCTCGCTTAGTCGTGGGCTGTTAGGATTGGGACTGGGTCTGGTGCTGGGAATCATCGCAATTGTCGTGTGGCAAGTGCTGGAAGGGTGTTGGAAGAAATGGTCACCACAGCTCAAACGATAATAATCTCGGGCTATTACGGCTTCCACAATAGTGGAGATGAGGCGGTGCTCAAGTCGATTTTGACAGCTTTAGAGGAGGAGAGCCGTCAGGCGGGGATTACGGTCAAGCCTGTTGTTCTGTCTTCAGACCCCGCTTGGACACAGAAAATGTACGGAGTAGAAGCTGTACCGCGTATGAGTCTGGGGGAAGTTCAGAGAGCGATTAAAAACAGCGATGGACTAATTAGTGGCGGCGGAAGTCTGCTCCAGGATGCAACAAGCCCTAAAAGCATTCCGTATTATCTGGCGATTCTGAAACTGGCTCAATGGGCTGGAAAGCCGACGTTTGTATATGCTCAGGGCATTGGCCCGGTACAACGGAAGATATTTTATCCTATGATCCGGTCTGTGTTTCAGCGCTGTGAATATGTCTCTGTAAGAGATGAACAATCTGCCGCACTACTGGGTACCATGAAACTGAAGCGCCCGGTTGTCGAAGTTGTTCCTGATCCGGTAATGGGGCTTCCATTGCCCTCCGGTTCCGAGCTGCATAAAGCAGCAACTAAGAGCGATAAGGATAAACTTCCGATCGTGGGCGTGTCTGTACGTTACTGGGATAAAGAACATCGCGATTTAACGGCTATCGCGGACGGCTTAAAAAGATTAGCTGCTGAGCGCCGCGTACACTTGCGCTTTTTACCTTTCCATTTGCCTGATGACGAGCAGGCTTCAAGGATGGTTATGGATTTGTTGGGGGATATTAGGGAAACGGGAAGCCTTGTCAGCATGTGCGATCAAGTCACCGATCCTCAACAGATGCTTTTGGAAGTCAGCCGTTGCAGTTTGATGATCGGGATGCGGCTACACAGCTTGATCTATGCAGCATCCCATCAGGTGCCCCCGTTGGGGATATCTTACGATCCCAAAATTGATCATTTCCTCAGTCGTGTCGGTAGCCAGCCTGTAGGCACTACAGAAGCTTTGGATGGACAAAAGCTGGCTACTGAGTCTATGCAGCTGCTGGATCAGCGAAGTCAATGGATCGAGAGCCAGGGAGCGGCAATTGCTTTGTTAAAAAGCGAGGCTCGCTTACCGGCACAGCATATCGTTAATTACTTGTGTCGCAAAGGATGATGGATACAGTGACAGTTGATAAGGTTACGAATGTGCCTACCGTCCCGATTTTCGGTGTTCAGGTATCAAGGCTTAATATGAAAGATACATTAAATGTATTAATTCAAGCGGTGGAGTCTCGGCGGCCCCATCAAGTGATCACTGCCAATCCGATAATGGTAATGGCTGCATTGGAAGATCCAGTGTATATGAACGTGATGAAACAGGCAGAGTTGATTGTTCCGGATGGGACTGGCGTGGTCTGGGCCGCAAATTATGTAGGGCATCCTGTACCTGAGCGAGTAGCGGGCTTTGACTTGTTACATGAATTGCTTGCAGCTGGAGAAAACTATCATTGGAAAGTTTATTTACTCGGATCAACATCTGAGGTGATTCAAGCGACCGCACAGCGGGTACATGAGCTTTATCCTGGAATTACGGTTTGTGGCAAGCGTGATGGTTTTTTTGGACCTAAAGAGGACGAAGCGGTGATTGCAGCCATTCGTGAAGCGAATCCTGATTTGTTGTTTGTAGCACGTGGAGCAGACACACAGGAACCCTGGATTGGTAAATATAAGGGACAATTGAGCGTGCCGGTGATGATGGGGGTTGGCGGTAGCTTTGATATCATTTCTGGTAAAATGAAAAGAGCACCTAAATTGTTCCAAAAGCTTAGAGCCGAGTGGCTTTATAGGCTAATCAAAGAGCCAAGCCGTTACAAAAGAATGCTTGCGCTGCCGAAATTCGCCGTGAAAGTGATGCGTGAAAAAGAAAACGTCACAAAAGTGTGATAAATAGCTTGAATCTGCCTTCAAAACCCGCTAATTTGCCAGAATATGAGGCTTGGTATTTATTTTTGATCAGAGTATAATTCAATGCGGTTACATCTGAAAAGGGATTGCTTTAAAATTGGGGGTCGAATGATCAAATGTTATTGATCTATATTATTGGTTTCATCATGGCACTGGGACTTGCGCTGTTACTGACACCGCTCGTCAAGAAATTCGCTGTGAAGGTTGGAGCCGTCGATGTGCCGAATGCCCGAAAAGTACATACCCGAATTATGCCGCGTCTTGGCGGACTGGGGATTTTCTTGGCATTTCTGTTATCCTTATTGGCGATGTTACCTTTTGTGCCTGACGGAATGCTGTCCTCGCGGGATATTAACTTTATCGCAGCCTTTCTGATTGGTGGTACACTGATTACACTGATTGGTGCTCTCGATGATCGTTTCGATCTCAATGCAAAACTGAAATTTTTGGCTCAAATTGCCGTTGCGTGTATGGTCGTGTTTGCTTTTGATATTCGTGTGGATTTTGTAAATGTACCTTTTCAGGATGCATACTCGTCTTTGGAAAGCTGGATTTCCATTCCGCTTACGATTTTCTGGATCGTAGGTGTAACGAATGCCATCAATTTGAT
Organism: Paenibacillus sp. TY11; assembly: GCF_059772165.1. Taxonomy (NCBI): domain Bacteria; kingdom Bacillati; phylum Bacillota; class Bacilli; order Caryophanales; family Paenibacillaceae; genus Paenibacillus; species Paenibacillus sp. TY11. Next base: position 13,369 of record NZ_JCBAIQ010000033.1, read on the forward strand.
TGACGGTCTGGATGGACTGGCTGCGGGTGTCTCAGGAATTGCGATTGGAACTATCTTTGTAATGTCGGTACTGATGGGCAATTACATGGTAGCCATGCTTTGCCTTGTGCTGCTGGGCAGCATTATCGGATTTTTATTTTTCAATTTTCATCCTGCGAAAATATTCATGGGTGATACAGGGTCATTATTCTTAGGTTTCTGTCTGGCCATGCTATCCATGCTTGGTTTCAAGCAAATTGCTATCGTATCTTTTATTACGCCATTGATTATTATCGGTGTACCTTTGTCAGATACATTCTTTGCTATCATTCGTCGCAAGTTGCAGAAAAAACCGATTTTCTCACCGGATAAAGGTCATTTGCATCACTGCTTACGCGAACTAGGTTTCAGTCACAGACAGACGGTGTTGATTATCTACGGTATTGCTGCATTTTTCGGTATATTAGCCGTGATTCAATCGTCTGCTGCGCTTAATGAAGCGAACTGGGTCACCTTTGTCGTGATATGTATTATGATGTTCTTCCTACAGATTGGTGCAGAGGTTATTGGCCTCGTTGGCAAAACCAAACGCCCAGTTATTAACACACTGATTCGGTTGTTGGCTAAGCCAGATTCCCAGACGCGGTCGAAATTATAATTTTATTTTAAAAGTAAGCCTTCAAACTTAGCGGTATACCGCGGGTTTGAGGGCTTTTTTGTTGATTGCTGTAAAAAAACTCCCTCCTTTTTTGAGAATTTACTAATTTTTTGTATGTTTACTACCGATAAAAAAAGTATTGAATGATTACGTACCCCAAGGTGCGACAGAATTAAAGGAGGACAATGATTTGAAACGATTGCTATCCATGTTGCTGACGGTTGGTCTCATCATTGGCTTGGTGCCGGCGGCCCTGGTAGGTACGGCTCATGCTGCGACAGGAACTTATTTCATTTTTCCAAATGAAAAATATGATGCGGATTCGGCCAGATCGGTAAACACCGACCGTATTACAGTTAACGGTACGATTAACGGAGTGAACGGAAGCACGATATCATATAGTGTATTCCAGCTTTCTAAAAATGGAACGACCCTTAACGTGGTGAATAAAAATGAGAGTCAAAAAGGCGGAATTACCGTCAATGGCTCTACACTTCAAGTTACAGACATTAAGCTGTTTCCAGGTTTGAACCGAATCACATTCCAAAGCAGCCAAAACTCGGCTGATATGAAGGATTCTATTTACGTAGAGTACCAGGATGGACCCAAGGTTTATGATCTGTCTGCTACGCTGAATGGTGAAACTGAGCAATTGGTAGAGAACCAAACAGCTGTGTTAACAGACGCTAAAAATAGCGGTTCGGATGACGTGAAAGTAGTCATTCAAGGTACGGCACCTAATGCTGACAGTGTAACGCTCACGTCTGCAAAAAGCAGTAACTCGTATAATGTCACCTCTTATACCGGCTATAAACTAACAGGTAGTGTTGTACTGAGTCCGGGTAAAAATATAGTGACTATTAAAGTGAATAACGGAACTCAGGCTCTTACAGTTACACGTGAAATTACGATTTATACGGGTAAACCGGAATTCTCTGATTTGACCTTGAACAAGGATGGGAATGTTTCTGCCGATCTGACCACTTCGCCTGACTTTACCGTATCGTCTACGAGTGGAGTTGTTTTGAATGGTAAGGTTTTGGTTCCAGGCGGTGCAACCGATCCGGGGGTAGCTACAATCAATGCACGCTTTACAGATGTAAGTAACAATGGCAGTGCAGTCGGTAGTGCGAGTGGGATTGATGCCACGATTGATACTGCTAATGTGGTTACATCAAATGGCTATAAGGTATATCCATTTCAGGTGACTGTACCTTCAGAGGCTGTAATTGATCATTTGACCAGAGCATCCCTGGGTATAACTTATACGGATAGCAGTACACCTCCAGCTCCATCGGCTGTCCAATTTACATTGCGCAGCAGTACTCAGCCGTATATTGATGATGTAAACTATCTTCCTGATTTTAACAACCAATTGTTAAGCAGAATTAATGGAAGCGGGTCTGATCAGGCAGCTGCCATAGATGAAGCTATGAAATTAACTGGAAGCTCTATGAAGAACAAGACTACAGATGCTCCATCTGTTCCTGTAGGTATGGAGTTCATCGTTGTTAACGGCGCACCTTCTTCAATCAGTGAACTTTCTGGTGTATCGGTTCATACTGTAGGGTCACCTCAAGATGTGATTCGGACAATCAATGGTAAGTCAACACAAGTGAAGAAAATCGTTGCTTATGTAGACACTTTGCCTAAAGAAGGACAAAACGCACTGAATTTTTACCTGAATGGTGACTCGACCAAGTTAATTAAAGCAACGGTGAATCTGTTGCAGGGTCCGTTCATGAAATACGATACGATTTATGATGGGCAACAAATTCCGTTGAACACATCCAGTTCTAACTTGAATACCTATAAACTGACTCAATTGGGCTACTTTAAAGGTAAATTGCTTGATGTGAGCAACGCAGCAGATATTCATTACACTGGAAGTAACCGAAATGTATTCTTGTATATTAATAATGTACTAGTTGATCTGGATGGCTCAGGAGCGGACTTTAAGCTTGCTGCTTCCTCGGAAACAGCCGCAGCCAATGCGCTGGCAAATGGGAATAATGAAATCAAGTTTGTGTACAAGCCAGGTATTGAGTATAGCAATACGGTAAAAGTAAACTTTACACAGACGAATATTCCAGTAATTCCGGTTCCAAATACACAAGGGATTATTCCTTTCACACCAGTTAGTGGCTTGAGCAGTGCACCTAAATATAGCGAAATTGCACCGAAAGCAAAAGATGCTAACTTCACTAAAGTAGATGATACTAATTACAATACATCCCTGAAAAATATCAATGTATTTGGTACTTTCAGTATTGCTGATTTGGGTAAAGCGGATCAGGTAAATGGCTCTTTGAGTGATATTGCGAATAAAGATCAATATATTTTGGAAATTAAGGGCTCGGACGGCAGTGAAGTTAACTGGACTCTAAGTAATGAGTTTTACTCAGCAGAAGATGCTAAGACAGCATACAACTCCGGTTCTACTACAGATAAATTTACAAGTAAAGATTTAAAGGACCTGCTTGTTTACTATCATCCGGACAAAAAGTATTTCAGCTTTGTGTTGAAAAACCAAACTATTTCGCAAGATGGAACACCAGTAGCCTATAACATTACTTTGTACAACAGTGGCAAGAGCGGACCATTTGCAACATTCCGATTGCAAGTATCTGGCCAATCCACATCTTTTGATATTTTGCGTCCGCTTCCTGAAAAGAGGATCGTGAATCAAAATTTTGTGGAAGTTGTTGTGAATGCAGGTAATGCAGATAGCGTTATGGTAGGTAAGGAAAAGGCAGTACAAGAGGGATTTGACTCTGATTATGATGGCAAAATTGATTATCCTTCAACTTATAAAGCCATCGTTACAGGTCTAAAAGCAAACAAAGATAATAAAATTGACGTAGTGGTTACAGTAGGCAAGGAAAAATTGAAACAAACTATTACTGTAAAATACGTGCCTACTAATATTCCAGGCGAACAGTACATGGAAGCAATGAAAACATCGCATAAAGTGTTTGATGGCAATCTTACACTTGCCTTTGCGAAGGGAACGAGTCTGATTCGCCGTGACTACGATCAACCGCAGCAATTCAAAAACCAGGTTTTCTCTGGTCATACATTGTACTTTGCGATAGCAAATAGCGAAGATGGTGTGGTGGACCGTCACGAATTTGAAACTGAAAAAGCACTGTCCGATATGCAGAGCTTGATTGCAGATGGAAGTAGATACTTCAACAGAGACTTCCCAAGTCGTTTTAACATGTCCAGTCCGGTATTCTGGATTGACCCGGGTACAGCAGATGATATCAAAACAGATGCTTACGATCCGGTAACTCATGGTGCCGATCCTTATCAATTGGCTAACAAGTCGCAAAATGACAGTAGTAAGATCAAAAACTTCTACTGGCGTGACCCGTCTAACGAATTAGTACCATCCAAGCGTGCTACATTAACCTTGACGTATGACAACAGTATTGCTCAGGATGCAGGGAAACAAATGACGGTGTTCTATTTTGATTCTGATCTTAAAGACTGGCAGAACATTGGTGGTGTGGTGGATCCGAAGAAACATACCATTAAAGTACCGTTTGATCGTTTCGGCTACTATGTAGTCGCTAAGGTTGGAGAAACGTATAGTGATGTCATCAAGCACAAGTACGCTAGGGATTACATTGAGTCCATTCTGGCTAAAGGTGTCATGAACCCAATGGATCCAATTAATAGTTTTGGACCTGACAACTACATTAAAAGAGGCGAATTCACGTCGATGATCGTAAAAGGTCTGCAAATTCCGCTTAATTTCAGTGGAGCGAAGCATTTTGACGACGTGTCTATTCCAAATACGATATCAGCAGATGCGCTCTATGATTATCGTTATATTGAAACAGCTGCGCGTGCCGGTATTGTCAAGGGTTCGCAACCAAGAATCTTTATGCCGGAAGATGTAATCACACGTCAAGATGCAGCAGTTATTATCGCCAAGGCATTGAATTTGAAGCTGGAAACAGATCATGACAAGATCATGAAGAATCTGTCTAAAACCTTTAAAGATGCGGACAAAATTGATTACTATGCGCAAGCATCTGTGTTGGCTATTGCCAAGAAAGGCTTTATTACGGGTTCACCTATTGATGCAAGCGATCTGAAAAAAGGATATATGTTTAATCCTACATCCTTGACCTTGCGTGGAGATGCAGCCATTATTGTAGCTAAAGTTATGGCTGATAAAAAGCTGCTTCCTAAAATCTAATCATTTAAATACCTGAAATTATTAAACATCCCTCCATGCGAAATGGTAATTCCCTTTCATATACATGAGAGGGATGTTTTTTATAAATCAGCTATTTGACTGGGATTAAGGGCCTATGCCATAATATCAGTGGAAAGAAAACTTTGGGTAAGGCATTATGACGTTTTTTATTTTGGATTTACATTAAACGTATGTAATTAACTTCTTTTTTTTGAGTGTTTATCTCAAAATGTGTTTATTATTTTTTTATATGTTTTTTTTGCACATTTATCTGAAACTTTACGCCTATTTCATCGTAATAGAGGATGTGTGTGCTTAAATATTACATAGAGAAGTGAGTGGGGAGTGATGAGATGTCTCAGTTTTCAATACGCCGTCCTGTAACCGTATTTATGTTAATTATTGCTTTGCTAATCGGGGGCGGTATTTTTGCGTTAAGGCTTCCTGTCGAGCAGATGCCGGATATGAAGTTGCCTATCGCTGTGGTAGCGACCAGTATTCCGAACTCGACACCGACAGAAGTTGAGGAATTGGTGACCAAACCTATTGAAAAGAGTCTGGCTTCTATTGAGAATGTGGATACGATCCAGTCTGAGTCTTCAGAAGGATCATCTATGGTCATAATTCAATTTAATTGGGGAGTAGATATAAATCAAGCAACCCTCGACATGCGAGATAAAATTGATGGAGTTCGAGGGTCTCTTCCAAAGGCGGCAAATTCACCGCGCGTACTTAAATTGGATCTTAACGCAACGCCGGTTATTACACTCTCTTTTACAGGGGACCAGGATGTTAACAAGCTGAAGCCTATTGCTGAGGATATTATTCAGCCGCGGCTTGAAAGAATTGCGGGAGTAGCTTCAGTCAGCATGTCAGGCGGGCAAGAACGGCTTGTGAAGATTACTGTAGATCAAGCCAAGCTTCAAAGCTATGGTATTACGCTGGATCAAATCAGCCAAGCGCTATCGTCTAATAACGTAGCTGGTTCTGCTGGTTCAGTGTACCGAGGCAATACAGAAATCCAACTTCGGGTTCAGGGTGAATATAAAGCTGTTTCAGAAATGGGTGAAACGCCAATTCCAGTAGGGAAGGGGAGCGTTAAGCTAAAGGACATTGCGACTGTTGAAGATTCCTTGGATGATATTACAACCATTTCTACCTTTAATGGAAAGCCAAGTGTCAATATTTCTGTTACTAAAGCTACAGGGGGGAATACCCTTTCAATCGCCAATTCTGTGAAGGATAGTTTAGATTCGATACGGAAGGAATTGCCTCAGGGAACTCAATTAGAGATGGTAACAGATGCTTCCAAACCGATTAGCGACTCCGTACACTCACTAGTAGAGCATGCTATATTGGGGCTTATTATCGCAGCCATTGTATTGCTTTTATTTTTGAATAGTATACGTTCTACCATTATTGCTGCTATCGTTATTCCAATTTCTTTCGTAGCTACGTTTATGATGATGTATTTCACCGGACAAACCATTAATGTTATTTCATTGAGCGGTTTGCTGCTGGGGTTAGGATCCTTTGTCGACTTTGCCGTTGTTATTATTGAGAATATTTTTAGGCAGCGACATGAAGGGAAAAGCATGCTACAAGGGGCTATTGATGGCTCCAAGCAGGTGGGTAATGCCGTTATGGCGTCTGCACTTGCACAGATCGTAGTATTTTTGCCAGTTGTTTTTGTTGATGGAATTGCGGGAGTTCTATTTAAACCGCTAGCGTTAACTGTTATTTTTTCCCATATTGCAGCCTTGTTTGTATCGCTTCTGATTGTACCAATGCTCGGCTCACGTTGGTTACCTACCATACCGGATGAATCCATATACTCTTCAGGTACTTATAAAGGTATTAACCCTATTGTATGGTTTAATATCGGTTTCGAGAAATTTAAGGGTGGGTATCGACGTATACTGAAGTGGGGAATTAACCATAGAAAATCTGTATTAATCATTACTTTATTAATGTTTGTAGCAGCAGGGGCTCTGGTTCCTTTGGTTAAGGCTGAATTTATCCCGGAATCCGATACTGGTGAATTCACAGTTAACGTGAAACTTCCTAATGGAACGGTCTTGGAAGAAACGGAAAAGGTTGTTCAAGATATAGAAAAAGAAATTTTGAAAGTTCCTGATCTGGATAAAATGACAGTAACGGTTGGTTCTGGTGGAAATTCGGCCTTTTCAGGTGCAACTCCAACCAATTCGGCGGATCTAAGCGTAACGCTGAAGGATGGACATCAGCCAACAGATGGTGTAGTTGAGGGCCTTCGTAAGAAATTTGATAGTATTCCGGATGCAGAGATTACACTGGCGTCTGCAACGGGCCTTTCGAGTGGAGCGGCTGTTAACATTAATCTAAAAGGTGACGATATTGACGTCCTGAGAGAACTCTCGGACAATCTCGTTGCGGACGTGAAAAAGATACCAGGTACAGTCAATGTGAAAAGTAGCTTGAGTGCCGTTCGCGAAGAATATGAGATTACCGTTAATCGTGAGCTTGCGAGTCGATATGGCTTATCAGCAACTCAAATCTTATCTGCAGTGAATACTTCTTTTAATGGATCAGTCGCCACAAGCTATCGTACAGGCGAAGATCAGATTGATGTGAAGATATCTTTACCAGAGCAAAATCGCCATGATTTGTCAAATCTTCAGGCCTTACGGATCACTACTTCACAAGGTATTGATGTGCCTTTGTCTTCAGTAGTAAGTATTGATAAACGGACTGTACCGGATACTGTTACTCGTGAAGACCAAACGCGTCAAGTGCAAATTACTGCTGACGTAGATGGAACAGGAGACATTCTTACTATTAATCAAAAAATAGATGTTCTTTTGAAAAACACTCATTTCCCTGAAGGTTATAGTGCAGATACAGGAGGCGGACAAAATGAGCAAATGCTGGAGTCCTTTACAAATCTGGCAATAGCTATACTGCTATCTGTTGTGCTCATTTATATGGTTATGGCAGGTCAGTTTGAATCTTTGCTTACGCCTTTTGTTATTATGTTTTCGGTTCCGCCTACATTAATAGGTGTGCTTATTGGCTTGGTTGTTACAGGAGCGAGTCTTAGCGTATCAGCTTTGACTGGTTATATCATGCTCGTTGGTTTGGTCGTCAACAATGCCATTGTTATGATTGACTTTATAATTCAGCTCCGAAAAGACGGCCAAGATCGGGATGAAGCTATTATTCATGGAGCGTCTGAGCGGTTGCGTCCGATTTTGATGACCACGCTGGCTACTGTACTAGCTTTGCTCCCAATGGCATTTGCTACAGGCAGTGGTAACGAGACACAAGCACCGATGGCAGTTGTTGTTGTGTTCGGGTTATCCTTCGCAGCTGTTATTACATTGATTCTTATTCCGGTAGTCTACGTCATCATGGATAATATGATAGAAAAACGTAAGAATCGGAAATTAAAAAGACAAGCGAAGAGAGAATTAAAAAAAGAAGCGAAACTACAAAAAAGTGTTCATATATAAGGTGAGGTGGAGAAACATAATGAATAAAAAAAGTGCTCTGATTGCTACAACTTTGCTTTTATCAGTTGCATTAGCGGGTTGCGGTGGGGGGGAGGCCCCTGCCGCACCAACTACGGCGCAGCAAGCCATTCCGGTCCAAGTGGCCAAAGTGGCCAAAGGTAGTATTAACGATTCAACAGGTATTATTGGAAGCTTTGCTCCCAAAGAGACGGCTCAGGTGTCTCCGAAAATTAGTGGTAAGATTCAAAGTATTAATCTTACAGTGGGGCAAAAAGTAAGCAAAGGCGACACATTGTTTACTATAGATCAAAAGGATATACAGGACACGATTAAGCAATCCCAGGAGTCGTACCAGGTTGCCCTGGCCAATTTAAAGCAGGCAGAGTCAGGCGCAGCGCAATCGGTGCAGCAGGCAGAATCTAGCGTGGATCAAGCCAAAAGTGCGCTTGTCCAGCAAGACAACACCATCACTCAAGCACAGACCAGTCTGGTCGATGCTCAGAGTTCCGTGCGGGATGCTCAAAATACCCTTAATCGCAACCAACAGTTGTTTAGCGCGGGTGCTCTATCTCAATCCGAGTTAGAGCAGTCTCAAATAGCGCATAGAAGGGCTGTAACTGCGGTGGAGAATGCACAGATCACACTTCATAATGCGCAAACATCCAAGGAAAGTGCACAAACAACATATAATAATGCTCTAAAATCATTGCGTCTTGCACAACAGAAAACGGGCATAGACGTAGCACGAGCTTCTGTGAATCAGGCTAAATCCAGTTTAGACACAGCGCGTAGCCAACTGGTGGATGCTGTAGTCAAAGCTCCGATTTCCGGCACGATATCGGTAGTAACAGGAACCCAGGGGCAAATGGTTAGTGCACAATCCGCGGTTGCTACAATAGCGAATACTAATCCTATTATTGCTAAAGTCAACGTTTCTGAATCAGAGCTTTTTAAGTTGCAGGTAGGTTCATCTGTAACTGTAGGTGTGGACTCGTTAGATAAGCGAATTGAGGCCAAAGTATCGGCTGTCAATCCGGTAATGGATAATGATCTCAAGGCATATCCTGTCGAGATTTCAGTTCCTAATGGTTCTGGCGAATTAAAATCAGGTATGGTTGTAACTGTATATATGAAGTCAGAAGCTCCTAAAAACATTTTGGTATCGCAGGATGCCATTACGGAGCAGGCAGGGAAGAAGTATGCCTATGTAGTTGAAGGAACTGTTGCTAAGCGGGTAGAAGTGCAAACAGGCCAGGAAAGTGCCAAACAGGTTGAAGTAACTAAGGGGCTTGCTGAGGGGCAAAATGTCGTCGTTAAGGGAGTAAGTTTGCTTACGGATGGTGCGAAGATTAATGTAGTGAAATAATTTGTTCCGGTTATATTTACAGTAAATCACTGTTACTCCGTCATTACCTACTACTTAAAGTGTATTAGAGTATTAGATTTCAAGGGGATATATAGTCTTTATGTACTTTATATATTCTATGGATAATTCCTAACGAATATACTCCATTAAAGACTGACTTGGATGTGCGGGAATAATCCTTGTGCATTTAAGGCTGAGAAGGTAAAAGTTGTAGGATGACGGAGGAACAGGTTTAATAGTATAATTATGACTGTGGAAGGCGGAATACATAATCAAAAAAAATAAAATTTTTTTTGAAACTGACGCAACTTTTTGAACCCATGCTACGTCTAATTGGGTGAGTATGAAACAAAGGGGTACAAAAGCGTAAAGACAAAATTCGCTAAAAAAAATCTTTACTGCATTGTTATCACATTGTATAATACTGGAGTACGTCATAAATGGACGCTTTCTTTCAACTAGATTCCAAGCTTCTGTGATATTGTCACAGATATCATTTTATAAGGGTTCTCATAAAGCTCGGAAAGGAGGTGTAACGACTGATGAGTGACAAGATCCGACAAAAAGACAAAAATAATATTTCTGTTTATATTCAAGGAGGAGAAAAAAAGGTTATGACAAAGTTTAATAAAAAAATGATCAACGTGCTGGCAACAGCAACATTGGTTGCTGGTGTAGCAGCTCCAATCGCAGCATTGACTGCACCAACTGCAATCCATGCAGCTTCTAGCTACCAATCTCTGTTTACTCCTAGTATTAGCTCCAACCAACAAGACAATGCTCTTTTGGGTAGAGCGAAAGTGAGCATTAGCCAAGCTTCTATTTCTAAAGGCGCTTCCTTTACTGTTACTTTGCCTAAAGGTTTTGACTTTGGTAAATCTGGAGATCTTCAGGTTGGCCGTACTTATTCCGCTACTGACGCTACTTATGGTTTGGGTGTATATCTTGATCCACAAGATAACTCTGATTCGGACAACATTCCAGCTACTGGCTATAATGAAGCTACTGCACTGAAAGTTGAAAAATTGACTAGTAACTCTGCGAAAGTAACACTCGAATTTGATAACTCTAAAGATACTGCTGATGTATATCTGAACTTTGCCAACATCAATGTAAGTGGACCTAGCAATGGACCTGTAAAAGCTACAATTGATGCTTCTTCCGCAAGTGGTTTGACTAGCGGTGAAGTTACAATTGCAAACGTAGTATCTTCCGGTCAAGTATCTTTGTCTGCTGCGGATACCGTTTCTAATACAGACAATTTCACTGCAACGTTGAAAGTGAAAGAACAAACAGCAGGTTCTTTGGCTAATAATAATAACATCAAACTGAAATTGCCTAGCGGTTTTAAATGGAACGCTCCAGGAAGTGCTAGCATTCTCTTTGGTGATATCGCATCTGGTGATGTAGTTTCTAAAGTAGATGGTGATACTCTTACATTGTCTTTGAGCAAAGTAAGTACTAAAGAAACAACTCTTCAACTGCCTTTGAGCTTCTACGTTGATGATGAAACAAATGCTAAAGAAGGCGATGTTACAGCTAGCATCTCTGGTAACACAACTACTGATGTTAGTACTCTCGTAGTTGGTAACTATGGTCAAATCGGTGGGGGTGTTTCTGTAGCTACTCCAACGACAATCCTTGCTGGTCATGACGAGCAAAAAATCGGTGACATCGTAATTAAAGAAAAAGTTGCTGGTTCTTTCGTTAACAACCGTACTGTAACATTGCGTTTGCCTGAAGGTGCTCGTTGGCAGTCTACTTTCGAAAGTAACAATCCAGGAAGCAACTTTGCTGGATCTTTCGAAAACACTAACGGCTTGGGTGGAGCAGACGTATCTTACACAGATTCCGACAAACGTACTTTGAGATTGACTTTCAAAAACGTTAACAGCTCTAAAGATCCAGGTACTTTGAAACTGAAAAACGTTGAAGTTGCAACGCAACCAGGTTTCTCTGGCGATCTGAACGTTGAAGTTGCTGGTAGCCAAGGTCTGAGCGGTAATGTTAAGGTTGCTACTGTGAAACAAGCGGTTACTTTGGCTGCTGCTTCCAAACCAACCCTGACAATCGGTCTGGGCGATCAACAAGTTGGCGATATCACTATCACTGAAGCTGCTAAAGAAGCTTTCGTTAAGAAAGATGGTAGCCGTGAAGTAATCTTGGAATTGCCAACAGGCGTACGTTTTGCTTCTACTCCAGATGTAAAAGTTACAGCTGGTGACGTTAAAGTGAAGAGCGTATCTACTGATACTTACGGCGAAAGCAACAAAGGCCGTCTGAGCTTCTACATCGATAGCGAAAGTGCTACTCCAAGTACAATCACAATTTCGGCTCCTAAGCTGACTGTTGACCGTACTGTAGCTCAAGGCGACATCGTTGCTAAGCTGAAAGGTAGCGCAGTTTCTTACACTGCATACAAAGGCGCAACTGACAACACTCAAAACTGGAAAGACAACAACACTGCAGCTGCTGAAGTAGCAATCGCAACTGTTGGTACTCCAGCTCCAGGTGCTACTAAAACTAAAGCTGTCTTCACACTGGGAAGCACTTCTTACACTGTGAACGGCGAAAGTAAAACAGCTGATGTAGCTGCTTATGCTGAAAACGGACGCACTTACTTGCCAGTACGTTATGCAGCTGAAGCTTTGGGTGTATCCCCACAAAACATCCTGTTTGACAAAGCAACTTCCACAGTTACCCTGATTAAAGGTGACCGCGTTGCTCAAATCAAACTGAACACTAACCTGTTGACTATTAACGGTTCTGTGGTTCGTATGGACGTTAAAGCTGTAACTAACAAAAACCGTACTGTACTGCCTATCTTCTGGGTGAGCAGAGCGCTGGATGCATCCATCAACTATGATGCAACTGCAAAAACAGTTACTGTTGAAAACAACAACTAATTTAAGAGCAACTCTTTTGAGTTAACTGAATTAGATGAGAAGAGGGTTCCTTTTGGAGCCCTTTTCTTTTATTAGTCTTATTGACAAAGGAGAGAAATTATGAAACGTTTTGGAGTGGCAGTGCTGTCCACATTGGTTCTTACTTCTGCGTTTGCCAATCTTGCAGGAGCTCAATCAGGTGATATAAAGGTTATTATTAACGGTGTAACTCAACAATATACACAGTCCCCGATAGTCAGTCAAAATACAACCTTGGTGCCTCTTCGTGGCGTTTTTGAAAGCTTGGGAGCGCAAGTCAATTGGGATAGCAAAGCTAAAAAAGTGACAGCATCTAAAAACGACGATACGTTAACTTTGAATGTTGGTTCTAAACTTGCTTATAAGAATAGTAATCCTGTACAGCTGGATGCAGCAACTCAAATTCAAAAGGGTCAAGTACTCGTTCCTTTACGTTTTGTGAGCCAATCATTAGGCGCCAAAGTAAATTGGGATCAGACTACACGAACAGTGACCATTTCGAATCAATCTGAGGGAAGCACCACTGGTGATCAGATCAATAGTTTGTCCAGTAAGCCTCTCGCTGCTCCTGTTACCAAAGTTACTTATGACACCTACTATAATGATTCTTTGACCTATGAAGATGCAGTTAAACTGGCTATAGCTGATAGTACTTCAGTTAAAACAGCAGAAACGAATATCGATCAATCTGGGAAAATCATGAAAGAAGCAGGCAAGAATATAGACTTTGTTCCAGCAGAAGCAGGTGATGAAGGTCAAGATAAAGCCTTTAAAGGTTATGCTCAAACTAACCTTAATTATGAGGCTGCTAAAAAGAACTTGGATATGACCAAGGAAGGTATCCAATATAATGTGAAGGATCTTTACAATAAGCTTCTTCAAAAGCAGAATGCCGTTAAGTTGGCTGCTTTGAATATTGAAGATTCCGAGCGCAAGCTGAAAGTTGCACAAATTAAAAGAGATAACCAAATGTCGAGTGATTACGAGGTTACCCAAGCAACCAATCAGGTGACTCAAAATCAGGCTGCTCTAGAAAAAGCTAAAAAAGACCTGGATAGTGCTTATGTGTCTTTGAATCAAGTGATTGGCTACAAACCAGAGCAGCGTTATGAATTGAAGGATAAGCCTGTCTATTCTGAATTTAAAGATAATGTAGAGACAAAAGTAAGCCAAGTACTTACTAGCAGCACTGCCATTTGGTTAAGTGAGCAAAAAGTAGATTTGGCCGAATTGAGCCTGAAGCTTTACAATTTTAATACTGCAGGAAATACGCCTTACGAAGCTGAACAACTTAATGTTGAAAAAGCTCAGTATGCTACAGAAGGTACAAAGAGACAGCTCGAAGAAGCCGTAAGAACAATTTATAACAACATTAAAGCATTGGAAAGTCAGTACTCACAGATTCAAGCTGGTTTGGTGAGTGCTAGAAGTGCGGCTGATATGGCTAAGAAGCAATTTGATGTTGGGTTGGCTACAGAGCTTCAGGTTTACGAAGCTAATTTGAAAGTGACTACCGCTGAGCAACAGGCCGAAGATATAGTTACAAGTATTGATACTTTGAAGCTGGCTTATGACAAGCCATGGGCTATGCAAGGTTCTTCTGGAGCAAGCGCACAATAATTAAAGCTTAACCTATACTTGCTATAACCTGCTGTAGGAGGATTTCATGAAATCACGCTATAAAGTATCGTTGGCTGCTGTTTTACTTGGGGGAGGAATTGTTGCAGGCTCCTTAATGAACAATTCAGTTAATGGAGCCTCCAGTTCTGGACAACCTGGTACAGCTGATGATCCAGTCGTAACCAAAAGCTATGTTGACCAAAAAATTGCTCAAGCAATCAAGGGTGAAGCACCAGGAAGTAGCACTAGTAGTAAAACGACTAGTTCGACTACTCCAGCAACAAAAGCTACATCTAATACAACAACGTCAGGAGCCTCTAGTGCAGAAAAAACTTCCACAGCGGAACAGACAGAGGCTTTGAAGGTTGTTGATGTAAAGCCTGGTCAAAAACTGATTGCCAAAGCAGGTTCGGAATTTATTTTACGTAATGGAAATGCTGTTGTGTATAGTATGGATACCAGTGGTGCTATTGATATTACTTCTGGAACGGAAATTGTTCATAATCAGGCTGTCGAAAAAAATCATTTATTATCATTTCCTAGAGAAGGAAGAGGTATTCAAGTAAAAGAAGGCCAGAAGTTTGGTCTGGTCGTTATGGTGCGAGGCAGTTATACTGTTCAGTAAACTGTTTTGTATATAAGCTGCTTAAGATGCTCTTTTCTTAAATACTGCTTGGGATAGCAAATTGTTCTTGGCTAAATTGACTTTAAACGCTGCACACTAACTTCATGTAAAACAATACATTTAGTGGAGGGTGTATACGATGGCGTCAAGAGGTCAAAGACGATTAATTCCCGAAAGTCGTGCCAGGTTAGATGATTTGAAGTATGAAATCGCTGCTGAGTTTGGGTTACCTGTTTATAATCCTCAATATGCACATATACATCCCAAAGCTGACAGTGAATTTGCTGCAGAATTGGGGGAGTTTGCTGGGGCCGAAAATGTGGCATGGCGCGATTTAACTTCAAGACAAAACGGTTCTGTTGGCGGTGAAATTACTAAGCGATTGGTACAATCCGCTGAACGTAGCTTATCTGAATTTGGTACATTGTAAATTGCAATAATTTCTACAGATTTTGAACATATAGTAGCAAAAACCTGGGGCTATTTACATGTGAATCAAAAATGGTTCACATGTAAACTTGCCTCAATTTCGAATGTTGTTATTGGGCGACATGAATTGACACCTTGTTTTAAATAGGATATCATGGCATTTGAGGCTTGTACGCAACCTTTTCCTACCGGAAAAGGTTCATTTTTTGTTAATCAAGTGTAAAAGATATCTTCCGTCATTTGTTGGCTTGAAGGTAACTGAATAATGCCATTGCCATGTTAGGATTTTTTTTATAAAATCCTCATGTATTTTAATTGTGGGAGGTTGAAATTCATGTCTGTAAAAGGCCGTCATTTGTTCACGTCCGAGTCTGTAACAGAAGGCCATCCGGATAAAATCTGTGATCAGATATCCGATGCTGTATTGGACGCTTTTTTGGCTAATGACCCTAATGCACGGGTAGCATGTGAAGTATCGGTAGCTACCGGTCTCGTTCTTGTCATTGGTGAAATCAGCTCCAAATCGGAATATGTGGATATTCCATCCATTGTACGGAATACGATTAAGGAAATTGGTTATACACGTGCGAAATACGGTTTTGACTATAATACTTGCGCTGTATTGACTTCTTTGAATGAACAATCGCCGGACATTGCTCAAGGGGTTAATGCTGCCTTGGAAAGCCGTGATCCTGCTGAAGTAGATAAAGAAACGGAAAACATTGGGGCTGGGGATCAAGGGCTGATGTTCGGTTTTGCTACGAACGAAACACCTGAGTTGATGCCTCTGCCTATCGCTATGTCTCACCGTATTGCACGACGCTTGTCTGAAGTGCGTAAGGATGGAACACTGAATTACCTTCGCCCAGACGGTAAAACCCAAGTAACGGTAGAGTATGAAAATGGCAAGCCTGTTCGTATTGATGCCATTGTGGTTTCTACGCAGCATGCAGAAGATACTACTTTGGAGCAAATTCAAGCAGATATCAAAGAAAAGGTTATTTTGCCAGTTGTTCCTGCCGAATTGCTGGATGAGCAAACCAAGTATTACATTAATCCAACAGGACGCTTTGTTATTGGTGGTCCTCAAGGAGATGCAGGTCTGACAGGCCGTAAAATTATTGTGGATACGTATGGTGGTTATGCGCGTCATGGCGGGGGAGCATTCTCCGGTAAAGATCCGACCAAAGTGGACCGTTCTGCTGCTTACGCTGCTCGTTATGTAGCGAAAAACCTCGTGGCAGCTGGATTGGCAGACAAAGTAGAAATTCAGCTTGCTTATGCCATTGGCGTAGCCACGCCTGTTTCGATTAACGTCGATACATACGGTACGGGTAAAGTAAGCGATGAGAAACTGGTTGAACTGATCCGAAATAACTTTGATCTTCGCCCAACAGGCATCATTCGCATGTTGGATCTGCGTCGTCCAATTTACAAGCAAACAGCTGCCTACGGTCACTTTGGCCGTACAGATTTGGATGTACCTTGGGAGAGCGTAGATAAAGCTGAAATCCTGAGAGAACAAGCGGGTTTGTAATTCCTCGTATGTTATCAAAATAAAGCAATAACAAAAAAGACTGTCTCATGCTTTGCATGAACAGTCTTTTTTGATGTGTTTTGCTGTTAAGTATGAACTTGCTCCGATGTACCGAATGCTGAGTTACTATTCGGATATCGGTGCAAGGTCCAATAAATTTTTGAGTAAACGACAAACCTTTTGCAGTTCCTTATGCTGCTCCAAATACGCAAAAAGGGCTTTTAGGAGGCCTTTCTGAGGGTTCGCTTTCAGAGCCTCTTCCTTTAATAGAGCGTAAATTTGCTGACACTCCTGTTTCTCCTCTGAACTCCACGAAGACAGCAGTATACTGTCTTCTAGGGAGTGGAGAAGGCCGTTTATCTGACGGCCTTGGTCAAAGGGATTACTTAGAATACTTTCGGGTAACCAGCCTTGCTTGCTCCAGAACAAATGTGGAGCGGGATCAGAATGGTTCAGGCTGGCTACTAAGGAATTGGATAAGAAGATGATAAACTGTGTCAGGTGTTCAATCGTTTCATCATTCATCCGATCGGCAAAGAAGCGAATATATTCAAACACAATGCTTTTTAGCACAAAGGTTATATCCCATGCATGATCTTCAATGCTCGGTCCAAAAATATCAATCAGGCAGTCGCGAACCCATTTGTACAATTTGTATTCATGCTGCTCGAACACGCAATTGAGTTGTTCATTCTGAAAAATAAGCATGGATGGCTCTGGAAGATCCATCATGAGATACACTTTATTTTCAACGAGATTTTTCAAGTAGAGTACAATAAAACCGTGCAGTTTATCGTGCTTAGAAAGGTCAGGTTTACTGTAGAGAGCCCGGATGTCTTGTTCAATGTTATTTTCAAGAATGATACACATTTGCAGAGGGAGTTCTTCTTTTCCTTGAAAATATTTATAAAAGGATGCCTTCGCCATCCCACTTTCTTTGGCGATTTCTTCAACAGATGTTGAATAATAGCCTTTTCTGGAGAACAGCCGAATGGCTGCCTGTAAAATATCATTTTTTTTGCTTTCCATACATATTACCCCCTAGGGGCCAATCCGACAGCACGCCGTTTTACTCCATACATTTTACAAAGGTTGGTCGTGTGTGATAACTGTGTGTTGCTGTTTTTTGAGTTGACGGCGCATTTTGAACTTGGCCATAATCATATACAAGGACGGCACGACAAACAAGGTTAACAAGGTTGAAAATAGCAAACCGAAAATGACGGTAAACGCTAGTGGCTTGAAGAGAAGGCTTCCCAACAGAGCTAACGGGATCATTCCTACAATGGCCGCCAGAGAAGTCAATAAAATCGGTCTAAAGCGGGCAGCGGCTGCTTGTATCACAGCTTCCTTTAGCTCCATTCCTTCATGCCGAGCATCCTCGATAAATTCAATTAACACAATACCGTTCCGTACAACAATACCTGCGAGTGCAATAATTCCCATGATGCTCATAAAACCGATAGGCATACCAGTCAAGAAAATACCAATAATACCGCCGGCTGCTGCCAGGTATACGGTGGTCATTATGATAATAGGAATAGACAGCGAATAAAACTGCATGGTGATTAAGAGTAAAATGAGCAGGACTACAACGATCGCCAGCTTCCCTAAATCCGCGAATATGGTGGACTGATCGGATGTTTCGCCGCCTACCTCCCATTTATAGCCTTCAGGGAACTTCATTTGTGCCAGTTTGCTTTCTACATCTATCATCGCTTCGCTTGCAGTTCGTCCGTTCAAGTCGGCTTCCACCGTAATCGTCCGCTCCATATTGTAATGCTTGATTTGCTGAATAGCAAATGACGGCTTCATCTGTACAAGCTGGTTTAATGGAATTTGCTTACCAGCTGCATTAACTACACTTAATTGTTGGAAAAGCTTGCTTGGCTCCTCGTCACTGTGATTCAAATACATTTTAATATCTACCAGACTGTTTCCAGTATCAAATTGGCTGACTTGAGCTCCTTCTTTTAATAGAAGCAGGGTACGAGTCAAATCTGTATAGCTTACCAGATACTGATCCATCGCTTGCTTGTTGACCTCAAGCTCCAGTGCATATCGTTCAATTCCTATGTCATCCACGATGCCCGTTGTGCCCTCTACTGTCGCGATCTGCTCCTTTGCTTTTTGGGCAAGGGTTTGCAGTTCATTCAGATTCTGACCCGAGATACGAATAGAAACGGGCTTACCCACTGGAATCCCGAGACGAGGAACATACATCGTAACCGTAACTCCAGGGTAGGATTTCTTAACATGTTGTTCCCAATCATCAACTGTCGTATTGAGATCGAATACGTTTTCTTTGCCGACGACAGCAATTTGACCTACAGTTTCGTCATAACTAATATTTCCACCCATACTATTAATGTCACTAAACAGCTGTGGGGCAGTCCCTCCGGCGCTGTAGACGACCTTGGAAGTTTCAGGTTGCTTTTTTACCCAGCCTGCAAGGTCTTTAACCACCTGGTCAGTTTCCGCAATTGAAGTGCCTACGGGCATTTTTATATTTAGCGCAACATGAGGATCTTCCGATTCAGGAAAAAGTTCAACTGAGGTAAAGGGAACTAATCCATAAGCGGCTGTCCCAAGCAGGAGTCCGACCATGGCCGTCAACAAGGGACGCTGGATGACTTTAGGCATCAGCTTTTGCGAATAGAGCTTGTTTAAAGAATGAATCTGCTGGCCCAACAAGCCTGCTGGTTTAGATTTACCCTGAGGGTGACGAGCCTGTCTGCGCTTCTCATACCATTCTCGAAAAATAGGGATGATGGTGAGCGACATGATCATAGAGGCAAGCATGGTCAGGGAAACAATAGCGGGAATGGGTCTAATAAAGGCACCTACATTTCCGGGAAGAAACAACAATGGAGCGAAAGCTGAGATGGTGGCCAGGGTTGCAACCAAAATAGAAAGCATGACCTCTTTGGTACCTTTTACAGCTGCAACTGAGGGCGATTCTCCTAATTCCGTAAGTCTACGCTCAATATTATCGTTTACCACTACGGCGTCATCTACGAGTATGCCGAGTACGATGATTAGACCGACAACGGAAATCTGATTTAGAGTAATGCCGAACATAGGCAAAAAGATAATGGCAATCGAAACCGAAATAGGAATTGCCAGCGCGACAAAAGCAGAGGTGAGCAAATTCAAGCCCAACATACAAACGAGAATAACAGCCGCAATCGCAAGAATCGTTTCACGCTTTAAGTCGTCAAAGATATGGGATACCTGATCCTTTTGTGCAAAAAGAGTTTGAAAGTGAACACCTGCAGGGAGTGTTTTCTCCAGCTCTTTGAGCTTGGTATTGACCTTTTCGCTCATAGAGGGAATGTCTGTGCCTGTTTCCGCTCCAATACTTAGCGTAATGGCAGGCTTACCCCCTACATAGGCAAAATATTCCGTTTTAGAATGTGCCAGCTCTGTTGTAGCGACATCTCGCAAATAAACAGGAGCCCCTTCCTCTGTACGTGTCAGAATGGCCTGATTTAATTCCTCGGCTTTTTGGGTTTCCCGGACAATGAGTTGAAAGGTACGCCCGTTGTATTCAATATCACCGGTAGGGACCCGATCAATCTGAGACTGGATCGCCTGTGCCACTTGTCCCCACGACAGCTGGTATTGCAGAAGCTTCTGGTTGTCGATATGGACACGTACTTCTTGATCGGGGAGACCATTGAATTTGACGCTCGATACGCCAGAAATGGTATTGAGCTGATCTTTCCAAGTTGTGGTCAAATCATTTAGTTTATACAGTGGTGCGGAAGAGTCAGCCGTCAGGGCATAGGAGCCGATAAACGAGCTGGTCAGCTTGTCATTTACAACAGGCACTTCAGCGCCTTGAGGAAGATCAGCTTGCGCATCCTGCACTTTTTTACGCATATCATCCCAAACCGTTTGAGGATCAACTCCATTTTTGGATTCGATTAAAATAGAAGAGAATCCGTTACCAGAAGTCGAATTAATCGTTTTGACGCCTTCCACTTCCTTGATGCGTTTCTCCAACTCTTTGGTTACGGTTTGTTCTACTTTTTGTGGTGAAGCACCAGGGTAGACTGTTGTTACCATAGCATTCTGTATGGTGACATCTGGCATTTCCTGCTGCGGTAACTGGAAAAAACCGAAAGCTCCAACTAAAATCAACATGACAAAAAACAGCAGCGTAATTTTTCGTTTTTTTACGATGTACTCAATCATGGGCGCCCGCCTTCCTCCGACTGAATCGCATTTCCATCAAACAGGTTTTCTGCCCCTTTAACGACAATACGTTCACCTTCACGAAGCCCCGATATGATTTGCAACTGATTTTCTACAACCTGATTGCCAAGCTCCACAGGGGTTTTAACAGCTTTTCCTTGAACATCTTTGAAAATAAAAGGCTTGCTTCCCGTGTTAATGACCGCTTCAGCGGGAACGAGAATGCCGTTCTTGTCTGTCACCTGTTGAGCAGCTTTAATGACCTGACCGGGTAACCAGTCTCGCTGTGGATTGTTTATAACAACCTCTACGTTAACGCTTCCCGTATCGGTACTAGTTGAAGGATAGACGTTGGACACCGTACCTTGACGAGTTTCTTCATAGAGTACTACATTCACCTGTTGCCCCTTTTTCCAATCCCTAATTTCACTGTCCGGTACGGGAAGCAGTACTTTGAGACGGTCAATGGAGCCTATGCGATAGATGGCTTGGCCTGACGCGACCAAATCACCTGTATTCACAGTTTTATCTAAGATCACGCCGTTCACAGGAGAAGTTAAACGGGTGCGTGAAAGTGCCAGCTCTGCCTGACCCTTGACGACAAGGGCCTTTTCGTAGTTGGCACTGGCTTGTTTTTTGGAAGCCTCAGCCTGTTCGCTAGCTGCAAGAGCTTTGGTTTTACCTGCAAGCGCATCCTGAAAGGAAGCCTGGGCCGATTGATGGTCTTCTGTTGTTGCCCCTTCCAGCAAAAGGGACAGGGAGTCTTTCGCTTGCTCCAGATCTTTAAGAGTAGCGGTAGCGTTCAGGCGGGCATTTTCGTTATCCGACGCGGTGGCTGCACCAGCCTCAAACAGCTTTTGTGTACGCTCGCTATCTGCCTTGGCCTTGTTATAGGCGCTTTGCGCCTTATCTACAGTGGCTTGCGCTTGCTGTTTTTCCTGAGCGCGTGCTCCCTTATTGACCTTGCTGACATTTGCGCGAGCACTCGTAATGCCAGCATCGGCAGATTGAATCGCAGAGGCTGCTGCCTGTAGGTTAGCCTGTGCGTTATCTATACCGGCCAAGGCCTCTTGAATAGAAGCTGTAGCCTGTGCAACCTGTAGCCTGTAGTCAGCGTCATCTAAGCGGGCAATGGTTGTACCTTTCAGTACAGCCGTACCGGTAGCGATTTCTGCACTAGCGACGATACCTCCGTTTTGAAAGGCCAGAGTACGTTCCTCATAGGCTTGAAGAGTGCCTGACAAGTTATAGGCAGTATGAAGTGGCGTAGATTTGACGATTGCGGTGCGCACAACGGTTGGCTGTGCGGATGAGCCTAGAGCGGCATCTTTCTTCCCCGTAGAACATCCGGCGATTGCGATGCTTAGGGATAAAGTGAGTATAATGATGGCCCGTTGTTTATTCATGTTTATCAATCCTTCCGATAGGGGCATATATTAGACTTGAACTGATTGGTATTATTTGAACTTATGAGTTCATGTGTATTATAGTGCGCTAATATTGCATTCGTCAATTCACAGTTTTGGATTTTATGAATTAGTTGACGGGATTTTCGTAACTTTTGCCTATATAATAAGTCTATTAACATAAGAGGATTTTTTTGTTTATTGGTAGAGACGCGTGCGGAACAATCCGCTTGAATACAATGAAGATGGGAGCTATTATCCAAATGTTTTTAAGTAATAGAAAACAGAGCAAAGTGAAAGTAGATGGCAGAGGAATCGCTAAAAGATGGGCCGTTTTAACACTGGCAGGGGTATTATGGGTTGGTCCGGTTGCTGGAACTGGGGCTCTAATCCCGTTAAATGGTTGGATGTCTGCTCCAATCGCAAGTGCAGCCTCTGGTTCAACTGTAAAATTGGGTGAAGAGATCATTACTTCGGGTGCAACATTATTGAAATATCGTTTTAAAGGGTCCAAAGGAACAGCACTGGCTGATATCATTCGAGTGGACTTGCAAAATCCGTACGTTAAGCTGGATGTCATGACGGGGAAGAACGGACAGTTTACGACCCGTCAGAGTACAGGCGGCATGGCAAAAGAGACCGGGGCGGTTGCTGGCGTGAACGGGGATTATTTTAATACCTCCAGCGAGGGAGCTCCGATCGGTGGACAAGTATCCAAGGGGGTGTTGATGTCTACTCCGTCTGATTTAACGGGTATGTATGCCTTTGCTGTAACCAAGGATGGTTCTCCGATGGTGGAGCAGTTTACTTTTGAAGGAACAGTAAAAGCTGGAGACGGGTCGTCTTTCTCTTTGGCGGGGATGAACAAGGCTTCGTATTCGCCTGAGACGAGTGGGGGCAGTTATAGCCACTCCAATGCTATGTATATTTATACATCTGCTTGGAAAGCAATTGAGCGACCCAAAAACAGTTCGACAACGCCTACCGAGGTATTGGTACAAAATGGTGTGGTTACGCAAGTCTCCGACAATGCTACATTGAATATGACCGTTCCGCAGGATGGCTATATTTTACGTACTCACGGTAAAGCGGCTGATTATGCCAAAGCGCATCTGACCGTGGGACAGACCGTAGAAACGAGCTATCGCCTTCGTGTTAAATCGACAGGGAGTGAAGTAGATCCTTCCAACCTTCAGATGATGATTGGTGGACATACCATATTAGTAAATGACGGTCAGAAAACCTCTTTTTCCCGGAGCACAACAAGCATAGGCGGGACGCGTGCGCGTACAGCCTTGGGATATTCCCGCGACAAGCGTTACGCTTATGTCATTGCCGTTGAGAAGAATGGGAACAGCGTTGGTGTATCCCTGAGCGAGCTGCAAACGCTGATGAAAGATATTGGCGTCTGGAAGGGTATGAACCTCGATGGGGGCGGTTCTACCACCATGGTGACTCGTGATTTGGGAGATACGACAGCGGGACTTACGTTCAATACGGAATATGGTACAGAGCAACGTAGTATCGTAAATGGAGTGGGGGTATATACCAATGCTCCTAAAGGAACGCTCAAAGGCTTCACCATCAAGGGTAATAAAACGCTGCTGATTGGTCAGACCGGAAGCTATTCCTTCAAAGGCTATGACAACTACTACAATCCATTCGATACCTCAAAAGTACAAGTGACGTGGAAGTCCAGCAACCCGGCTGTTGTGTCAGTGAGCGGCGGCGTTGTGAAGGGAGCTAAACCAGGAATTGCAACTTTAACGGCATCCAGTGGCTCAGCCAGCGCTACAACCAAGGTCACCGTGCTTGGAGCAGATGAAATTTCATCACTCACCGCAGGAAGTGGAACTGGCTCGCTTACCGCTGGAGCTAAAATCGCTGTACCGGTAACGGCAAAGACAAAAGATGGACAGAGTGTCAGCATTACGTCAGATGCGCTTAAATGGGAGTTCATTGGCTTTAAGGGAAGCGTTAAGGACAATCAGCTTACGGTAAATTCGGTGGATGCGGGTGTGAAAACGGGCTATGCCATCGGTCGCTATGATGGTTTCAGCGCGGTCGTCTTCCTGTCCGCTGGCGGGACAAGTACAAATAACTGGGAGAACTTCGAAAATGTTTCGTATCCGGTTGATTTTACTTCGAATGTGGAAGGTGTTACCGGCACAGCGGCTGTTGTACAAGGAGATGGCGACCATGCCAATTCCAAAGTGCTGGAGCTGAACTACGACATGACGAACGGCAGTGGTAAAATGTATGCTTACGCCCAATTGAACGGCACATCCGGGAAAACGCTTGAACAGGCGGCTACATCCATCTCGATTGATGTCAGAGGGGATAAGAGTCTGAACTGGCTGCGTGCGGAGTTGGAGGATGCCCAAGGCAAAACAGCATATATTGATCTCGCTAAAGTGATCGACTGGAACGGCTGGAAAACCATTAACGCAGATATGAGCGGTTTGAATATTTCGTATCCGGCGAAGCTGAAGCGTCTCTATGTGGTCAATGTGGCCGAGGGTCAGGATGAGCGCGCGAAAACAGGCAATGTCGCTTTTGATAATATTTCTTTTAATACACCGGGAACGGTCGGTACAGAAGGACTCAAAAAAGGAACAGCTCAAATGACGATCGGACAAAAATCAATGACGGTAAACGGAACGCCAACTACGATTGATGCAGCTCCGATGACTCGCAATGGTTCAACATATGTGCCGATCAAGTATGTGCTGGACGCATTTGGCGGGCAGGCCAAATGGAATGCGGGCGATCAGCGGATCACCATTATGCGTGGCGGTGTGCTGATGGATTTGACCGTAGGGAAAAAGGAAGTTGTTCTAAACGGGAAGCGTCAGAGCACTGATGTTGCACCCATTGTGCTAGATGGTAGGACTTTAGTCCCGTTAAGGCTTGTATCTGAGCAGTTAGGAATGACTGTAAAATGGGAACAAGAAACGAAGACCATCACCCTCCAGTCATGATATGGTATGATATATACTTGAAATGCTAGGATTGGAGTAGAACATTTGTGGACTTTCAAGCCGATATCATAGACCGAGTCATTAAAAATGCCATCCAGGTGATGGAGAACAGCAAATATCAGATGTTCGAAATATTGGACACGGCCCGGACCGAGCTGGTCACGTTAAATCAGGAACTCCAGAGTGTCTTGAAGGAAACGGCGGAAACGATCGAAAAGGTGGACCAGCTGGAAATGAACTATCGGCGGTCCCGTATTCGGTTGACTGAGGTCAGCCGTGACTTCGTCCGCTACTCGGAAGAGGATATCAAGCAGGCTTATGAGAAGGCAACACAGCTTCAACTCGATGTGATGATTTTCCGCGAGAAGGAAATGTATCTCAAAGCCAGAAGAGACGATCTTCAAAAGCGGGCCAAAAGTGTCGAGGCTTCTGTAGAGCGGGCCGAAACCATCGGTTCGCAGATGGGTGTCGTGCTGGAATATTTATCGGGTGAATTGGGACAAGTGACGCGGATCATCGAATCGGCCAAAAACCGGCAGTTTATTGGTCTGAAAATTATTTTGGCTCAGGAAGAGGAGCGTAAGCGTATATCCCGTGAAATTCACGATGGACCTGCGCAACTCCTTGCGCATCTAGTGCTTAGGACGGAAATTGTGGAAAGAATGATCGCCAAGCAGGAATTTAAGATGGTTCAGGACGAAATAGTAGACTTGAAGAAACAGGTTCGCTCCAGTCTTGAGGAAATGCGAAAGGTCATTTTCAATTTGCGTCCTATGGCCCTGGATGACCTGGGACTTATTCCGACGCTCCGAAAATATGTGCAGGATTTTGAAGAAAAAACGAAGATTAGATCGCTTTTTGAAACAAGGGGCAAGGAACACCGTCTCTCTTCCGCGATGGAAGCAGCCATTTACCGTCTGATCCAGGAAGCTTTGACCAACGCTGCCAAGCATGCTTATCCTACCTATGTGCTTGTTGAGATTACCTATCAGGCGCAGCTTGTAAAAATCGTGGTGCAGGATAATGGTCTGGGCTTCAAGCCAGAGCTTTTTCAGCAAAAAAGCAAAGATCATGGGCATTTTGGTCTGATTGGTATGCGGGAAAGGGTTGAACTGCTCGAGGGGAGAATGGAGATCGAATCAGCTGAGAATCAAGGCACCAAGATAGTGATTCATATCCCAACCAACGTGGAAAAGGGGAAGGAGTAACAATATGGAAAATCAGGAAATCAGTAATGCACCCATTAAAGTTCTCTTAGCGGACGATCATCAGTTGTTCCGTGAAGGACTTAAACGTATTTTGAATATGGAGGACGACATTGAGGTCATCGGAGAATGTGGCGACGGCATTCAAGTGCTTGAATTCTGTAATGTAGAGAAACCGGATATTGTTCTGATGGACATTAATATGCCAATTGAAAATGGTGTAGAGGCAACCGAAAAACTACGTGAGATGTTCCCGGATGTCAAAGTTATCATTCTATCCATTCATGATGATGAAAGCTATGTATTCGAGACGTTGCGCAAGGGAGCCAATGGTTATCTGTTAAAAGATATGGAGGCCGAGTCCCTCATTAATGCTATTCGCTCAGTACATGAAGGATATGCATTTATTCATCCAAAGGTAACAGGTAAGCTCATTCAGCAGCTCCGTCGGATGACCTACCTGAATGAAACCGGAGCTATGGCTGAGGGTCATACCAAGGAAGCAGGCGTGAAGTTTGTTGCAGGCGAAAATAATCCGTTGACCCGCCGTGAGGCTGAAGTGCTGCGTTTGATGGCTGAAGGTAAGAGCAACAAAATGATCGGTGAATATTTATTCATTAGCGAAAAAACGGTCAAAAACCATGTCAGCAGTATTTTGCAAAAAATGGAGGTTGATGACCGGACACAAGCGGTTATTAACTCAATCAAATACGGATGGGTTACGCTGTAAAGTGTAGTCTTTCCATGCATTAGACGATGCAGCTGTTAATAGATATGAATGCTGTACCGCCTTTCTTTTGGAGCGATATGTCCGCTCATACGGAAACCCAGTACATAACCGTGACACCTCTTCCTGTTATACGGCATATATTGTCGCTATAGGAGGAGGTGGAACCCGCGTGACGGCTCACTTGGTTTGGATATTGCTTGTATACGGTGTGGGAGCCGCAGTCGTGCATCTCATGTATATACGACAGGCGGTTCAGGCTTATCACAATGGCGAAGATGCACGCGCGGTATCTCTGGATCATCGTGCGACTCGCTACATTGTAATTACGTCCAATGACGGAGATCGTGTAGAATGGGTGATGCGTTCGTTGAGCATACTTGCCTGGCTACATCGGAGGCCGCTACATGTGACGGTACTGGATGATGAATCTATGGACGATACGCTACCGATTCTGACACGGCTGGTGCGCTATAGTCATATGGATGTTTCAGTCATTTCAAGTCGTTTTTCACCTGGGAACCCGGTTTTACCGAAGTCAGGCGGTGAAAAGCAGGTTGTTATTGATCTTAGAACAGCCAACCCGTTGGCGGACGCCCCACTGGTTCCTTAATGACAGGGGATTGTGGACATCGTGGTCAAAATCGGATATAAATGTATATAAACAGTTGCATAGGCAAGACGATAGGGATTTCGTTGAGATCTACTTGATGTGAAGCACACTTCAGGCTATTAGCCATAGGAGTGTGCTTTTTTGCTATGGTCTGTGGTGACAAGCAGCAAGAAAAAATTGTGAAAGAAAGGAGATTTAGAAGGTGAAAATTGCAGTATACGCAGTCAGGTATAAGGGGAATTGGAATCTCCGTTTATCTGTGGATATTCGAGTAGATATGACATGGTGGATGAATCAAGATGAGGGGCAGGAGAATGTTGTCGAAAGGTGGGTGTTAATAGGAGATGAGCTTCCCTTGTCCTGGGGAGCAAGGCTGTGCGAAACATTTAGGGAATTAGCAGATATGGAGCGATGGGAGAATCGGCAGTGGTGGGCTTATATTCTCGCACAGCTAAAGAGTGAACTGGTTCTTGAGCCTTTTGACGGAGCACGAATTTTATCTGGAGGAGTAGAAAATATACGCATTTGGGATCGTGTACAAGGTTGGACTTCTCGCACAGAAAGTAGGAATGAGATACGGGAAACAAATGGAGCTTTACGTCCTATTCAAAAAAGGAACCTCGTCACAGGATTTGATGGATTGGATATGGAGTGTTTAACACGACAAGCGAATGAGCTGACTAATTTGTTGTCAGGACGCCAGTTGCTCGTTCCGGAAGCCGAAGCGCTGCTGGCAGAGGCAGCGCCAGGTTCGGAGCGTACTTGGCGTTCAGCTGCGCAACTTGCATATTTGCAAGGCCGACTCAGCTTTGCCGCTGGTCTCGCTCCAGCACCACGCACGCGCTGGTTTGCCGCGCGTGCGCATGAACTCCGCTGCAACCGTTGTGGCAGCGGGATGGTGCACCGCACGAATTGCGCATCGTGCGGACGTAAGGCGTGCGCCTACTGCGAGACGTGTCTCGCGCTTGGGCGCAACCGTGAATGCTCGCTGCTGCTGCGCGGTGCAGCGAAACCCGCCCTGCTGCGCACGGCAGACGCAGCCCCGGCGACGGAACTCGATCGCTGGGGACTGAGCCCTGCGCAACGTGCCGCCGCCGAAGCGGCGCTGCGTTTTTTGGCCGCACCGCCC
>NZ_JCBAIQ010000034.1:0-39194 GCF_059772165.1 Paenibacillus sp. TY11
TTTAGAAGATACAGATTTCACATATGGGTTTGCGGAAAGCTGTTCTATTTCTTCTGCTGTGAACATTTTTTTACTCATCTGTATCCCCATCCCTGTCTTTTTCACGGTATAGTAAAAAAATACCCCATAGAGTGACTTTTTTGAAGTGTCTACTCTACAGGGTACAGTTTACAATAGCTGATGGGTCTGCCTTTTTGTTTAAAACCAATCTTCCTGTATAACTTCCTCTTTACGCCCCTCTATAGTTCCGCCTGCCTCAAGGACGACCGTCTCGGTTGCAGCCACAGCCTGTTCAATCAAGGCATTTAAATCCCGAATAGAGGCTTCAATCTTTTGAACAACCCACAAATTCGGATTGGTCGTTGGGGATTTGGGAACAAACAATGTACAGCAATCCTCATACGGGAGGATGGATAGATCGTAGGTGCCAATTTGCTTTGCGATTTCCGTGATCTCCTGCTTATCCATCATTACGAGAGGTCGTAACAATGGTAATTCCGTCGAACGCCCAATCACATTCATGCTGGATAACGTTTGACTAGCGACTTGGCCCAGACTGTCGCCCGTCACGAGTGCCAGTGCTCCTTCACGCTCAGCCAGCATCGTTGCAATTTGCAGCATAGACCGTCTCATCAGCGTAATAATCAAATTATCCTGCCCAGTGCGTGTAAAGGCCGTCTGCACCTCTGTAAACGGTACGAGGTGGATTTTGATTCGACCCGCATAGCCTGCTAATACCCTTGCCAAATCAATAACCTTTTCTTTCGCACGTTCACTTGTAAACGGATAGCTATAAAAATGTACACATTCGATTTCCAATCCTCTACGCATGGAAGACCATCCTGCTACCGGGCTGTCAATTCCACCGGACAGCAACAGCATAGCTTTGCCGTTCGTTCCTAACGGAAAGCCCCCTACAGCCATAATAACATCGCTAAATATATAAGCTGCCTGCTCTCTAACCTCCACACGTAACTCAATATTCGGTTGACGCACATCGACCCTCAGCGCCGGAAACTCCCGCAATATAGGAGAACCAATTAGATGGTTCATCTCTTGTGAAGAATGAGCAAACTCCTTCCACACTCTGCGAGCATTTACCTTGAAAGTCGTTCCCTCTGTCACATTCAGCTCACGCATCAAAGCTACAGCGGTATTAATTATAGCATCAAGCTCGACAGGAGCCATTTTGACAGGACTAATCGTGGTGATGCCAAACACCTTTTGTAACACTTGAATGATCTGTTCATAAGGCTCTCCTCCGAGAACCACATAAATCCGTCCAAATTCCTTCCGCAAAGAAGCGCCTGGAAACGGCTTGAGCAACAACTTAACGTGATTCAGTACCGCCTTTTCAAAACGAGTGCGATTTTTCCCTTTTAATGTAAATTCTCCGAAGCGAAGTAACAGCATATCATAGTGCATTTTAACGTTTCCACCTTTCAAGGGATTCCAGCTTGGCTACAGCCTGTCGCAGTGCAAGTATAAGCTCGTCGATATCCTGTTCCGTATGTTCGTCACCGAAGCTGATACGAATGCCGCCAGACGCTTCTGCCTCATTACGGCCCATCGCCAGCAGCACCCGGCTGGGCTCAGCCAATTTCGAAGAACAAGCCGATTTGGTGGATACTGCCACACCCAATTGCTCCAGCGTATGCAGCAGTACCTCAGCCTTCATACCCGGATACGAAAAGTGGACAATATGCGGTGCTTCCTCCCCGCTGTTCAGCCGCAGTTGAGGGATTGTCTTCACTTCTGCGACCACCCGTTCTCTCCACTCGGTCATACGCTGTGCTGTCTCTACTTGCCGTTCGCCCGCAAGCCGTATCGCCTTGGACATACCGACAAGCAGAGGCACATTTTCGGTACCTGCACGAAAACCCTGCTCCTGAGAGCCTCCACTATGCAGTTGGAAAAGCTCTACACCTTCCCGAACGAATAGTAGTCCAGCACCTTTGGGTCCGCGCAGCTTATGCGCCGAGAGACTGTACAGATCAGCCTGCCAGCCCCGGATATCAACCGGTAGCTTTCCAAACCCCTGTACACCGTCAATATGAAATAGTACACGCGGGAACTGTTTCTTCAGCGCAGCTCCGATATCATGTAACGGTTGTACCCTTCCCGTCTCATTATTGACATGCATGATACTGACTAAAATCGTATCTTTACGGACAGCGGCACAAACCTGTTCAGCGCTCACATGCCCTTCCGCATCGACAGGTAAAAATGTAACCTCAAAGCCCAGATTTGTCAGTTGTCTGCAAGCTTCATACACAGACGGGTGCTCTGTCGATACAGTAACAATATGTTTGCCTCTGGTCTGATACTGCAAAGCTGCTCCCTTAACGGCAAGATTGTTGCTTTCCGTTGCCCCGGATGTGAAGACAATCTCTGATGGATACACTCCCAAAGCCGCAGCACATACTTCGCGCGAACGCTTGAGCAACTTATCCGCATCCTCTCCATACCGATGCATCGAAGATGGATTACCATAATGGCGTCTCATGACCTCGGCAACTGTTGTAATCACCTCTTCAAAAGGTGGAGTTGTCGCGGCATAATCAAAATATTTCATTGAACTCCCCTTTCTGCCCTACAACTGCTGCAACAAAAAAAGACCAAAACAGGGAAAGGCCGCTATTACAGCGACACCCTTTCCCCATATTGATCCTGTCTGCGGACCTAATCTAATTGAAATTACGCACTTTTTTCGTTATAAGCTATAGGGCTTAGATCGTATATTTTTCACGTGCATTCTGAATTTTAGTAAGATATTTTTGCGTTTCTAAAGGAAGCTTGTCCAGTACAGACATCAACTGCTCATCACTACTTACACCAAGCCGTTGCACCCGTCCGGGACCTGCATTATATGCAGCCAACGCCATATTTTCCTGTCCGTTAAAACGTTTAATCTGGTAAGACAAATAACGAACGCCAGCATCAATATTTTGTACAGGATCATATGGGTCACTAACTCCCAGACCTTGAGCCGTAGCGTCCATAAGCTGCATAAGCCCTTTGGCTCCGGCCGAAGAAGTAACCGATGGATTAAATGAAGATTCCGTATCAATAACCGCTTTAATCAACGCCACCGGAACACCGTATTTCTGACTAGCCTCGTTAATCAAATCATCATACGCTGTAGGTTTAGTGGGTCCGTCCGTTGCTGTACTGGAAAAAGCAGGATAGACTGCCAATGGCGAAGCCGTTCCCCTCGAAGGTCCCAATTGAAGCCAGAGCAAACCGTTTTCGTCTCTGGTAACATCACTTGCATTCTCTCGAGTCACAGCATCATCTGTTTCCTGCTGGCCTACTTGTTCCAGCAATCCGGAAAAAGCGTCCGTTGTACCCGTTTGGGTTGTAGCACTCATATTATTTAACAGCTGCATGTCTAACATGGACTTGGACACGCGCGGATCAATTTGCATGTGGTGTTCCCAACTTTCTGTAGTTGTTGTATCCCAAATAGCTTGTCGTTACTGCTATGATACAACTTTTTACTATGTACTTCCATACCTTTTAATGAAAAAAAGCTCCGTTTCTGTCGAAAAGACAGCGGAGCTTTGTAGATCAGCTTTAATGTAATTATATCACTAAGATGATTTTTCTCGGATATGCAAAAGATAACTGAGCTTTTCCCAAATAGGGTCAACGAACAAACGGGATAAAAGCAAAATAACTCAATGTCGCCAGCGCCCCAAGACCAATCGACCAAATACCTGTCGTTTTGCTACCATTCACATAAGCAAAAAAACCTAAAACTGCAGCAATGGGTCCCAGTACAATAGACCACATAAACAATGATGCGATTCCTGCAGCCAGCCCAATATAGCCGGAAATACGACCACTATTGTTGATAACCTGCTCTTCACCCTTGTCCTCATTTCGAGTCACAACTGGCGAGCCAGGAGCAACCTCTGCTGCATATTCTTCACCATGTTTGCGCCGTTTAGCAGAGCGTTCCTGAATGTGACGGGGGTAATCTACACGTTTACGGCTAACATGCTCTTCATTCTGATGCTTGTCGTTTTCATGATCTTCCATAATAAGCTGCACCTCCAAATGCGAAATGAATCGCGTTATAAAATATTACAGGGACTTCGGTTTAAATGTGTGGCAACAGGTTGCGGCAGATGTTGCAGCCTTATCACGTTCTTCTGAACTGAAGCTTTCCCCCGCATATTCTTCTTTAAATTTCTTCCCGGCATGACCATCAACTTCAATCATAATCAAATCTGCCTTGCAAAAGTTGTGTTCTCCCCAATAGTGGCAATTAGCTACGCTGCACTTAACGATTGGCTTGGCCTCTTGGCTCATGATCATCACCTCGTATTCATTGTCCCCTCGCTACCCTGCACCTATGCGTTCATGGGATATGGCAGTTGGTGACATACGAAAAAAGCCGCTTCCTTCACTTCCTCCAAACTGGCAGGAAGCAAGTAGAAAACGGCTTGCTTGTCTTGTTTTAGTTTTCGATTAGAAATGATCTTCCCCGTTAAATGCTTTAGGCATGAGTACGGCGAGTCTGCATCCGGCGCTGAGTCAAATAATCACTTTCATAATAAGTCAGATCATCACGCAATTCTTCAAAATTTTTCGTAATATCCATGATCACTTCGCGTGCGGCTGGCACTGGCGTTTTACGGAAGCGGATAGCATCTTGTCCCGTATAAGCATAGCGTCCGTCCTCTGCGTAAGATTCATTTTTGGGATAAAAAAAGCTGTTCACGCAGTCATGGTAAACGTTATACAATGCCTTTTCCGCAAAATCGACGTCAAAGTTGGCACGGCGTAAAGCCACACCCAGCTTTTCATAAGATACTTCAGAAAAAACAAGGACATGGCGGAGATCCGACAAAAAGCCTTTGTAAAAAAGTACGGACTCTTCATTGCCATCCACAGCCAGCTGCGGCAGAGCGTGCTCATTGAGGAACGTTTCCACTCGTTTCACGGCAGTTTTCAGTCTCTCCTGCGCCGACTCACATAATTTTTGTACGTTGACTGCTGACATCAAGGCAGCTCCCCCTTATTTGTTGCTTGTTCATCAATTTGGTTACCCGAAAATAGTCCCTTCTAACCGAAAGAGCTGTAATTTTCAGTATTTATCCTACCACAAATGAGCATTGAAAGGTATAAAAACATGCCAACCTCCTCACGCTAAACCATAAATTTATGAATACTCAAGGAGGACGGTCCCATGTCTCGGCGAAAATGGTTAAAACCCCTGCTCGGAGCAGCTGCCGGGGTGCTTCTCATCACACTGATGCTGCCTTCCCGTGATCACCGCCATACACCGCAGCCCGAATATACGACCAAGATGGTACCACAGCAAGAGAAGCAGCTCAAAAAAGGAATGTTGGCTTTGGACCTGTCCGCTACGGATACTCTCACACGCATGGACGCAAGACAGGATATTCAATACGTGATGCGGGAGCTTAATGGTAAAACTGCTGATCAGAAAAGGCAGTTTACCCGCACGCTACAGCAATCGCACAGTCATCTTCATACGTTACAGTGGATTCACACACGCGACGGGAACACTA
The DNA here is from genome assembly GCF_059772165.1 of Paenibacillus sp. TY11. Classification (NCBI taxonomy): domain Bacteria; kingdom Bacillati; phylum Bacillota; class Bacilli; order Caryophanales; family Paenibacillaceae; genus Paenibacillus; species Paenibacillus sp. TY11. The sequence goes on from NZ_JCBAIQ010000034.1 coordinate 5,544, forward strand.
ACACGTACACAGGCAGTAAAGCACAAACTCGTCTGCTGAGTCATCCTCAAATCAAAAACAGCTTGGATGCGGCTCGTCGTTCCGTCTTGCAAAATAAATCCTACGAATCTGCTGCTTTTCAGGCGGACGGCGGTAAATATTTTGTCATGGCAGAACCATCGGCTGACGGAACATGCGGCGTTGTCGCCCTGGTCAGTCAGCAAGTATTGCGTGACGTGGAAAAGCATCAGCGCAAAAATTTACGTTTGATTCCCTATCCGAAAGAAGGCAGCTACAAAATCGAATCCGTACATCCCGACACATTGCACGATATTACCGTCAAGACGGGCCACGACAACGAAAATGCAAGCCATTATTTTGAAAACGAAATTGTCGTTCGCTTCCGTCACAATCCTGATCCACGACAACTACAGGAAATTGCAGCAGATTTGCACTGTGAGCCAGGCCGCAAGCTTGGTTATACCTATGTATTTCATTCGGATAAGATGAACTTCAAGGAGCTAAAGCAATATTTTTCAAGAAAGTGGAACCCACTTTATGCAGAACCTCACTATATGTATCTAACCAATGAGGAAACACCTGTCAAAGCGGACGCCTCTATCCCTAATGATTTGCTCTTTTCTCGATATCAATGGAATCTGCCAGCCACCGAAACCAACCGCGGTTGGGGGTTAAGCAAAGGCAGCAAGGATGTAATTGTCGCCGTCATAGATACGGGAGTGGATTTGGATCATCCCGACCTGAAGGGTCAAATTCTTTCAGGTTATAACGTGGTAAACCCGTCTGAAAAGCCTTATGATGACGTGGGTCATGGAACACATGTCGCCGGCATCATTTCTGCGCTCGTGAATAATGGTGAGGGGGTCGCCGGCATGACGTGGTACAACAAGGTCATGCCGATCAAGGTACTTGACCAATCCGGCTCCGGTACGACTTACTCGGTTGCAGAAGGTATTATATGGGCAGCTGATCATGGGGCCAAGGTCATCAATTTGAGTCTGGGCAATTACGCACAAGCTTCATTTTTGCATGATGCGATCAAATATGCCTATGACAAAGATGTCGTATTAGTTGCAGCCACAGGCAATGATAATACGGAACGACCTGGCTATCCAGCAGCGTACCCTGAGGTATTTGCCGTTTCCGCTACAGATTCTTCTATGCACCGTGCATCCTTTTCTAACTATGGGGATTATGTGGACGTCATGGCTCCAGGTGCAAGTATAGCCAGTACGTATCCTGGGAATCAATATGCTGCTCTGTCGGGCACTTCAATGGCCAGTCCACATGTATCAGCGCTTGCTGCCCTGATTCGATCCATTAACCCCGATCTAAACAATAAAGAGGTTATGGATTTAATGAGAGACAGCGTAGTTGATTTGGGCACACCAGGGCATGACAAATATTTCGGGTATGGTCAAATCGACGTGTATAAAGCGTTGAAAGCAGCGCAACGTCCATATGTTCCTTTGCAATTCTATCCACAGCATTTAAGTGACAAGTTAAAATCCATATTAAAGAAACTGGAAACATAAGATTCCTTTTTGGAAAAAGCAGCCATGTTGCTCCATGGCTGCTTTTTTGGGCTTTCTTAACGCTTGGAACTGCTACGAACAGAACGCTTGCTATGACTGCGAGTATGACAGCAAGGTTCGCCAGGATCCTTTACAACCACCGGAAATACGTGGTGGGGCACAGGTACAATGTGAGCCTGATTAACAATTTCAATCGGATGAACTACAGGCACGATTTGTGGGTGAAATTGATGATTTACAAATTGCATTGGCGGGCACACGATCGGGTCGTAAGGGCAATGACTCATAATGTGCAACTCCTTTCGGTGAATTAGTACAGCATATTAAGAAGAAGTAGCCTGTGCTTGGATGTTTACCCCCTAATACAAATATCCTTATAAAATAGGCTTTCGTTCCACAATGACCGAATGATCAAGCAGTTCGCCCAACAAACGACACAGCTTGCGCAGACCTGATTTAAGTGTTTCCTTGTCCGCATACGAAAAAGAAATACGGATATGATTACTGTCCATACCACCTGCATAGCACACCGCACCAGGTAAAAAGGAAATGCCTTCCCGGTCAGCCAGCCGCTCCAATTCTGAAATATCAACAATAGGAGGAAGCTTAATCCACACATTTAAGCCGCCTTCGGGAGCATACCAGGTGACCTCTGGCGGAGCATAGCGCTGGAGCGTATGCAATGCGACTGTCAGACGATCCCGCATTTGTTCCCGCAACCAGACAAGATGCTGATCAAGTCGGTTCCTGATAAAAGGTAGCAGTGCTTTTTGAGTTAATAGAGGGCTCCCCAAATCCGTAGTTGACTTGGCGGCCACCAAACGATCCATTACACTGCCAGTAGCCGCTACACAAGCTATACGGCAGCCGGGAGCAACGGTTTTGCTGAAGCTTTTGATATACACCACATGTCCGGACTGATCATGCGCCTTGATAGAGAGTGGCGGCTTTGTTTTATAATACAGGTCGGAAAATGGATCATCTTCAACAATGAGGCAATGATAGCTTTGAGCTAAATCCAGTAATTGCGCGCGTCTGGGCGTCGTTAAAGTTACTCCGGTAGGGTTATGGAAGGTGGGTATCGTATAGATCAGTTTTGGGGGATGAGTGTCACAAAGGCGTGTCAGGATATCAATCCGCATGCCCTGCTCATCCATCGGAATCATAATTACTTTGGCACCACGACTGGTGAATACATCGATGGCCCCAGTATATGTAGGAGCCTCCATGTAGACAACATCTCCAGAACCAACAAACGTACGTGCCACCAGGTCAATCCCCTGTTGGGCACCACTGGTCACGAGCAGCTGTTTTGCCACTGTACGTATACCGCGTTCGGTCAGGTGATCTGCAAACACTTCCCTCAGTGCTAAATCACCCTCAAAAGTCCCGTATGCAGCCATTGCATCGGGATTTTCAGAGGATAAACGTCGTGTATCAACGATGATTTCGCGCGTGGGAAGAAGCTCCGGCTGAATTGCTGCTATATGAAAAGAATAAGGAACCTGTCGGCTATGGTTAAAGTTTCTCCATAACTGTGCGCGCGGCAAATAATCGATTAGCGACATCTGCCATGACAAATCCTTCGCTCCCTCACGTTGAACAGGTACAGAAGGTTCGGCTACATAGCAACCTTTTCCCTGTGTACATGTAACCAGATTAATGGACTCCAGCTCTGCATACGCCTTGCTTACGGTTACGGGACTTACCGCAAGCAGACTGGACAGATGACGGACAGAGGGAAGCTTTGTACCCTGAGGCAGCAATCCAGACTGGATACGATCCGCTAATGTTTTGGCAATCTGTAAATATAATTTGACACTGCTATTGCGGCTGAGATCAATATGCATCGGAACCGTCCCCTCCAAAAATCAACTGTTACATTTAGACGTTTACTGTTATACTTCATTATCGATATAATACAACAAATTTCATAGTACAGTATAGAACACAGGAGATGATTGGATTGGAATACAAATTTTCGGGTATGGCTCGTACTCAGGGCTCGTCCATGGTAAGGGACATTTTGAAGCTGACACAGGGAACAGATGTATTATCCCTGGCAGGTGGCCTTCCGGCCGATGCCTTTTTCCCCGTCGAAGCTGTTGCTGAAGCCTATGAGCGGGTATTCCGCCTCGGCGGTACTACCGCGCTTCAATACGGCCTAACCGAGGGCTACATTCCTCTACGGGAACGTCTTGCTGCAACAATGTCATCCCAAGGCATCTCCGTCACCAGAGATAACATCATCATGACGACGGGCTCACAGCAGACCATTGATCTGGTTTCGCGTGTGCTGCTCGATCCGCAGGATACTGTATTGGTGGAGTCCCCTACTTATTTGGCAGCTCTTCAGGTATTTAATTCCTATGGGGCCAACATTGTAAGTGTAAATACAGACTCTAACGGTATGCAATTAGATGATCTTGAGGCCAAGCTCAAAAAACATCAGCCTAAATTCGTGTATGTCATCCCCACCTTCTCCAACCCGGCAGGAAGTGTGTGGAGTCTGGAACGCAGAACAGGCGTTGTTGAATTATGCCGTAAATACGGAACTTTGATTTTTGAAGATGATCCTTACGGACGTCTCAAATTTGACGAAAACCTTAACTTCCCATCGCTTTTCTCTATTGATCAACAGCTAGGTGGAGACAGTCATGTGATGTATACTTCTACATTCTCTAAAACCGTCGCTCCTGGTGTTCGCTCTGGATGGTTGATAGCCAATCAAGCTATTGTTGTTAAAGTCGCGAATGCTAAACAATCTGCCGATCTGCACTCCAGCAGTATTGATCAGCGTGCTTTAAATGAGTTATTAGACTTTTTTGATCTGGACGGACATATTCGTACCGTGTCCACCGAGTACCACACTCGTATGCTACGCCTCACATCGCTGATGAAAGAACGCCAATGGGAAGGAATCACCTGGAATGATGCACTTGGCGGCATGTTTATGTGGGTTACATTACCCGAGGGCTTCCGTTCTGATCGGTTGTTGCAACTTGCGATTCAGGAAGGAGTGGCATTTGTGCCTGGCCAAGTCTTCTATGCTGACCTGAGCGGCAGCAACCATATGCGGATCAACTTTACGCATACCGATCCTTCCCTGCTTCCTCAAGCGGTTGACCGATTGGATCGGGCACTGCAGATGTATATGGAAGAAAGTGTGGTAAAAAGCGTGCGCTGAGGAAGTTTGCAGGGCAGCTACGTAAGATCGCTTCGCTCCTACAGATTCAAATGCTATGCTACGCTGCTACGTGTTTACCACTGCACGTTTTTACGTTAGAGGGAATAGTTAAGTTAAAAAAAACAGAATGAAGGCCCCCAGTAATGATGCTGGGGGTCTTCATTCTAAAAATGCACTGTTGCTGCGTAAAACGGTATGTTAAAAAGGGTGAGTCATGATTCCCACAGGAATATGACTCACCCTTTTTAATTCAATAAATACATTTGGATTAAAGATTTTTCATGCAATCAGGTCATTTACAAAAGTTAAATTCATACATTTTAAGGTGTTGCAGTGGGGAAAGTTTTCCGTAAGCCGGGTTCTGTGCTATTCGTGGTATAAACGGGAACTACCCTCCCACTACAAGCGACAATCATCTATCTAGGCCGAACATTGCTATCCGGCTCCAGCGACCAACCTAGACACGCCTCGGGCTAAGGCTGCTTCGCGAAGAAGCTGTGTCCCATTAGGTCTTGCTCCAGATGGGGTTTACCAGGAACGAAGTCACCAGCGTTCCTCGGGGTCTCTTACACCTCGGTTCCATCCTTGCCTGTGCCGCAAGCGGCCATCGGCGGTCCATTTCTGTGGCACTATCCTTCAACTCGCGCTGACTGGACGTTATCCAGCATCCTGCCCTATGGAGCCCGGACTTTCCTCTCGCGGCTCACGCCGCCAGCGATTGTCTGTCAAACTTTCCGAACAACATTACATAGTATACAGGGAACGCACGCACGATACAACCTGAAAATATTGTAAAAATAGAAAGCTCTCTTTATTTGCTCAAATAAAACGGATGTACCTTTTTCTGCAATGAATCATCTACCACGTAATAAGCAGACCTTCCCACGTATAACGGGATAGGAAGCTTACTAAAATCAGGAACGTCCTCATCCAGGAATAGTTCATCATCCCGGTAGGTTTGCTGTATTTCACCGACGATCCAATCATGGTCTCCGTAGGTATGAATATCCACCACTTTGCACTCATAAGCAAGATAAGCTTCCAGCAATATAGGCACATTCACTGAAATTCCATCCTCATATGCAATCCCAAATTGCTGAAACTTATCTATATCTCTACCGCTAAAGGTACCTACAGCCTGAATCCATTCTGATCGGTGCGCAGGCAAAAACTGGACACCAAAGCCTCCGCCCTTCTCAATCAGTCCGTAAGAATACGTTTCCTTCCTCAATGAAATGCCATACATACCCGGTGATGATCCGATATATGTATGCCAGCCTGAAGCAATTACATTATTTACACCCTCATAGCGGGAAGTAACAATAGCGACCATACCTGGATAGGCATGAATCGCAGAATCAGCTATCAAAGTTCGCATAACAACCTCTCCCCCACGAAAATAAAAGTAATAAAGCACCTTCATTTTCTCATAGACGTTGAGGTTTTACAAAAATTGAAAAGGCTCGGTTTCCACCTGGGATATATGTACTTCCGTTGAGTATCGACCTTCTGCCAAGCGTTTGCGCATCCATTCTGCGGTTTTAGGCTTCATAATCTTTTCAGCGTTATGTCCAGGGTCAATAATAGCAATACCAGCCATAAGGGCATCCTGAGCCGTGTGATAGTCGATATCCCCCGTGACTAATACGTCAGCCCCTTTAAAAAGCGACTTGTTCACATAGCGGCTGCCAGAGCCTCCAAGCACGGCTGCCTTTTTAATCGTACGGTCCAAGTCGCCCACCACACGTACATGCTCGACGTTGAGACCGTTTTTCACAACATCGGCAAACTCCCGTAACGAGCGGGACTCCTTGAGCTTCCCCACCCGTCCCAAACCAAATGTACGGCCTTGCAAATCCATATGGTACAGGTCATAAGCCACCTCTTCATAAGGATGAGCCTTCAGCATCGCTTGAACGACTTTATTACGTACACCCTGCGATACAATGGTCTCAATACGGACTTCTTCACTACGTTCCATTTTACCCGGCTCACCCAAAAACGGATCTGTACCTTCACCCGGCACGAAAGTTCCGTAGCCATCAATGTTAAAGCTGCAATGGCTGTAGTTACCGATATGTCCAGCTCCCGCACCCAGCACGGCATCCAGTACCCGTTGATGATGTGTTTTGGGTACGAAAACGACAAGCTTGAATAATTGCTCGGTGTGAACATCCTCCAGCGTACCTTCACTTTGAATACCCAATGCTTCCGCCATCCAGTCGTTCATGCCGCCCTCAGCCGTATCCAAGTTCGTATGACTGATATAGACGGCAATATCATTCTTGATCAGCTTTTCATACAATCTGCCCGCAGGCTGATCCGTGTTCAAAGCTTTAAGTGGGCGGAATATAATCGCATGATGCGCAATAATAAGGTCAGCTTTTATGCGGATCGCCTCTTCGACAACCTCATCATTGACATCCAGGGCAACTAATATGTTTTTGATTTCCTTTTGCAGGCTACCCAGCTGAAGCCCGATTCTATCGTCCGGAACTGCCAAGTATTTGGGAGCTAGCTGCTCCATATAGCTAATTACTGTCTGTCCTTTGGCAAACATGCAAGTACCTCCTCCAGCTGTTCAATTTGCTTGCGCAATTGCTCCTGCTTATGCTGCGCGGATTCCTGCTCTGACCGTGCCACTTGTGCAAGCACATCCTGAAGCTTACGAATTTCCAACTGCCACTTATAAAAAAAGATTTCATTCGGTTCTTTGACCAATAACGGTCCGAGTTGCATCAACAAATCCTGTGTCAGTACCAGCGAACTATCGGGAAGTTCCCATGGTCGATACAGCTCATCCTGTTTCAGTGGGCTTTCCGAAGCAGGTACTGCCGTCAGAATTTCATATATTTTTCCGTCTTCTTCCATAATATGTTCGTTTGTTAGTACCCATTGATGTTCGATTAGCCAACGACGTAAAATATCCTCGCCTACGTTGGGCTGTAAAACAAGCTGTTTCACTGAAACAAGCTTGTCTTTCCCTTGCTCCAAAATGGAAGCGATCAAGGCACCACCCATACCGGCTATCGTAATAACATCAACCTCATAGGTCTTAATTACAGCCAAGCCATCCCCCTTCCTAACCGCAATGCGATCAGAAAGACCTGCTTCGGCCACCTGCTTTTGGGCCGCACGCAACGGCCCATCGTTGACCTCACCCGCCACAGCTTGCGGTACTCTGCCACTGCGTACTGCAGCCACAGGGAGTAGTCCATGATCCGAGCCAATATCTGCAAATCTGCTCCCTGCAGGAATTTGTTCCATAATATATTGTAATCGTTGAGAAAGTTTCATGACGTCACCCACGTAATCCATTTTTTTCGAGTCCAAAATAAAATTCCTACAACAAAAGCCAACTTCAGTATGCTGTAAAACACCACACCTCCCGCCGCTTGATGGCGCAGGACGATCGTGTCTGCTTCAGCCATGAACGCTAGTGTCATGCCTATAGCAAAATAAACCAAAGCAAGACGCGGAAAGCGGCGATGTACCCACCAGCTTAACCAGACCAACAATACTGCGTGCAAAATCCAAAATGCCTCAAGCATCACTAAAGTAGCTGTAGGCCAGTAGCGGCCTATAAGGACCGCGTACACTAAAAGCAGCCCAGCAAGGCCACAGTAATGAAGCAAGCTGATACGCAGAGTTAACCCCACGAGACACCATACCAAACCACATAGGCCCACAAGCACTAGAAACCAAACCTTAGCTTCACCTTGATGAAGCTGAATGATCCACACTCCCGAACCCAGCATAATCGCACTGCCTAAAGTGCTCAACATCGCACTCATGCTCTTTTCGGAAGACCGCCAAACTGCAGCCACCCCATAGCAAATCGCAGTAACTGCACTTGCCGAGAATATTTGCATTGCCAACGGAAAAGCGGTAAAATAAAAACCGATCAAACAAATGCAGGAAATAATGACAAAACCAAGAAGCCAGGCGATCCCATGCCCGTGTCTAAGATATGTAAGCAGCCCGGTGTTGTTACGGTTCTGGCTCTGTGACGGATCTTCGTCCTCCCGATACAGGTTAGACAAAAAATCGCAATATTGCTCAGGGAGTAGCCGACTTCGCCGCCAATGCTCAATTTCTTGTAACAGTATTGCCCGTTTTTTCTCCTGGTCCAAGCTTCTTCCCCTCCACCAAGGTGCCATGAGATAAAAAAAGACCTCCTGCGCGCTTCAAGCCGCAGAAGGTCCGCAATGTCACGCTTCTATTCGAGGAAATCCTTCAGTCGCTTACTGCGGCTTGGATGGCGCAATTTACGCAGCGCTTTGGCCTCAATCTGACGAATACGTTCACGTGTAACACCGAACACTTTACCCACTTCTTCAAGGGTTCTGGTTCTTCCGTCGTCCAAACCAAAGCGGAGACGCAAAACATTCTCTTCCCGTTCGGTCAACGTATCCAGCACATCCTCGAGTTGTTCCTTCAGAAGTTCATAGGCAGCCGCATCCGCAGGCGCCAGTGCTTCCTGATCCTCAATGAAATCCCCCAGATGTGAGTCATCCTCTTCACCAATAGGTGTTTCCAATGAAACCGGTTCTTGGGCAATTTTCATAATTTCCCGTACTTTTTCCACGCTCAGCTCCATCTCGGCAGCCACTTCTTCCGGCGTAGGTTCGCGCCCCAGCTCTTGCAACAGTTGACGCGATACGCGAATCAGCTTGTTGATCGTTTCCACCATATGAACAGGGATACGGATTGTTCTCGCCTGATCGGCTATTGCGCGCGTAATGGCCTGACGAATCCACCAGGTAGCATACGTACTGAATTTAAAGCCTTTTTCGTAATCAAATTTTTCTACTGCCTTAATCAAACCCATATTACCTTCCTGAATTAGATCCAGGAAAAGCATTCCGCGACCAACATAACGTTTGGCAATACTTACAACCAGACGCAAGTTCGCTTCTGCCAACCGACGCTTAGCTTCTTCATCGCCGTTATTGATCCGTTTGGCAAGCTCCACCTCATCATCAGCAGAAAGGAGCGGTACACGGCCGATTTCCTTCAAGTACATCCGGACCGGGTCATTGATTTTAATACCGGGAGGCAGGCTCAGATCGTCATCGAAATTAAAATCATCCCCGTCATTGTTTTCCGGGTCGTCATTTTGACGCAATCTGGTAACTTCTTCGTCGTTGTCATTCACAACCTCAATCCCCAAGTCACCCAGCTGTTCATAAAACTCATCCATTTGCTCGGGGTCCTGATCAAACGGCGACAGTTTTTCCATGATATCTTTGTAGTTCAGAGAGGAACTTTTTTTACCTAACTCAATCAGTTGATCTTTGACCTGATCCAGTGTTAGTTCCGTCTCCAGTTCAGTATGCTGATCATTCGCCATCTTTCGACTCCCTCCTCCCTAGAAACATCCGACCTCTGTGTGTTCATTGTCTCTCTAGGGCTATAATCTCACTTGCAATTTGTGCTGCACGCAAAAAGTCACCTAAGCGTTCAGCGGCTCTCATTTCTTCCCTTTTCAAATCCAGTTGCTCCTGCAATGGAAATTTTCGCACCTGATGAATATAATCATCCAAAATGTGCGGTGCCCATACGCCTGGAGCATCCATCATCATGATCGAACTTACGTTCTTCTCCAGTCGGTCGTCTTGCAATGATGAAATAAAGCGGCTTGTATCCGGTAACTTCCCTTGCGCGTAATAGGCGTATAGATAAGCAGCAATTGCTGCATGATCCTCAATATTAAAGGCGTCCCCCAGATGCTTTTCTACATACTCTGCAGCTTCTAAATCCTGCATCATCCAGTGAAGCAGTCTGCGTTCAGCCACATGGTAAGCCGGCAACAAATTAGGTGTGGAGACCTGCCCTTTTTTATGCCTACCATTATTCCACCCATTTTCGTTATTATCCCCATAGTTCTGTTTTTTTTGCAGGGATTGGCGGAGTAAATTGCATTCTTGCTTTAAGGTTTCAAAATCCACCTTGACTTCGGCTGATACTTCGCGCAGATACACTTCCCGCTCAGTCGGGGATGACAGAGGTGCAATGACATTTAATGCTTCGCGGGAATACGCGATTCTTCCTTCTTCCTCTTGCAGTATATGGTTTTTTTTCAGATATATAAGCTTAAATTTCACCGTTGAAACAGCACTTTCAATAATTTGGCGTTGGAATCGTTCGCCGCCGTATTGCCGGATAAAATCATCCGGGTCCATACCGTCGCTGACCAGCGCTACTTTCACGTGAAGCCCCGCATTTTCTAACAGCGGAAAATTTTTAAGCGCGGCAGCTTGTCCTGCCCGGTCACCATCATAACAAATAATGACCTCGTCGCACAGTCCTTTTAACATCGTAGCATGGTGCTCCGTTAGAGCAGTACCCATGGCGGCCACCCCATTTTGTACGCCAGCTTCCCATGCCGAGATGACATCACCGTAGCCTTCAAAAAGAACACTTTGGCGAAGCTTGCGAATTGAGGTTTTAGCATGATGGAGATTGTACAGCGTTCGGCTCTTGTTGAATAATTTGGTCTCCGGTGAATTCAAATACTTCGGCTGTCCCTCACCAAGTATACGGCCTGCAAAGGCAATAACTTTTCCGTTTCGATTCCAAATGGGAAACATGATACGATCCCTGAACCGATCCACATATCCATCACCCTCATGTCGGGGAGAAATGAGCCCCCCCTTTTCCATCTCAACAGGATCAAAAGAACGCTTCTCTAGAAACTGAACGATCGTATCCCATCGGTTGGGTGCATAGCCAATTTGGAATTGATCAATGATCTTGTCACTGAACCCCCGTGAACGCAAATATTCCATAGCTGGTTTGCCGTGCTCCGTATTTTTAAGCAAAAAATGGTACATCTTAGAAGTTAGCTCATACGCTTGCAACAGCCTGTCCAACTCAGGATGCTGATGCGATGACTCACGTCCCTGCCATTCGCCGAGCGGGATATGACTTTCTTCCGCCATTGTCCTGACAGCTTCGGGAAAGGATAGTCCTTCGATTTCCATCATAAATTTGATGGCATTGCCTCCCGCGCCGCAGCCGTAGCAGTAAAAAATCTGACGATCCGGTGTCACGGTGAATGAAGGGGTTTTTTCGGAATGAAAAGGACAGAGGCCTTTCATATATTTCCCCTGCTTGGTCAAATGCACGTACTTGCTTACCGTATCTACAATATCATGATGTTGTAAAACCGACTCGATGATATCGTCCGGTATGTTACCTTGTCCGGCACTCATATTAACCACCTTCATCTCTTTAGCACGTAAATATAATTCGATACCGTTACTCATTCTCCTGCAAGCGGAGTAAAAGTTTTGTCAGTTTATGTTGAAAAACTTCACGATCCTCTAATGTAAACGGTTTAGGCCCTTTTCCATAACGTCCTTTTTTCCGTTCTTTGGCAGAAGTATGACGTCGGTCAAGCATGAAATCTATCGAATCGTTTCGATACATAGCTCCACGAAAAGACATCACTTCACAGCCTTTTGCCAAGGCAAGTGCAGCTAGACCATAATCGTTGGTGGTTACAATATCTCCCGGGCGGATATGATTGGCAATATAGAGATCAGCGCTCTGGTCGCTCCGGTCTACTTTAACGACGCTCACGCCTTTGCTGCCCTGAATGAGATGATCATACGAAGATACCATAATAACCTCAATATGAAAACGGGAAGCTGTCTCCGCAATTTCACTTTTAACAGGACAAGCGTCCCCGTCAACAACGATCCGCACATCCGATAAATTTCCGGATACCCTCATGAGCATCCCCCATCTCCATCCGGATTCGAGTAAAATACGGAACGGCTGCAAGATCACACTCTTACACCGTTCCGTATATTTATACCCATTTTTTCAAGTTGTTCATACTATCACAACTGACGTTTAACCTACAAGCTTGGAAAAATCGGCAAAACGCTTCAGTTCTGAGTCAATAGCAGCCAGCAATGCCAAACGATTATTACGAACAGCATCATCCTCAGCCATAACCATAACGGAATCAAAGAACGCCGTCACCGCAGGGGTAATGGATGAAGCAAGCGCCAACGCTCGTGTCGCATCGCCTTCCTGTAAAGCTACTTTATAAGATTCATAAGCGCCATACCATGCTTCGTAAAGCGTTTTTTCACCCTGTTCCGTAAATTCACCCGTATTAACTGACTTATGAACTGCTTTAGCAGCCAAATTACCTACACGATTAAAAGACTCAACTGTTGCCTTGAAGACATCACCCGTTTGTACCGCAGTCATTAACGCAGCTCCGCGGTTAACAACGGAAGCGACATCGTCATATCCAGCTGCAAGCACAGCGTCCACAACGTCATAACGAAGAGTCTCGGATAATAGTTTCTTCACGCGCAATCCGAAAAACTCATGTAATTCTTTACGTATTTCATCCGCGGAACGTTTCATATTTCCAAGGTTTCCGTGCACGTCGAGCGCGATATTGAACACATCAGACAACGTAGCCGAAAGCTTACGATCCAGCAAGATCTGCACGATACCTGCAGCCTGACGACGAAGCGCGTAAGGGTCCTGCGAACCTGTCGGAATAATACCGATGGAGAAGCAGCCTGTGATTGTATCTATCTTGTCAGCGATACTTACAATCGCTCCAGCGTTCGTTGAAGGAACTGTTTCTCCAGCAAAACGCGGCTGATAATGCTCAAACACCGCTCTTGCCACTTCTTCCTTCTCTCCAGCCTTACGAGCATAATCCTCCCCCATAACACCTTGCAGTTCTGGGAATTCATATACCATTTGTGTTACAAGGTCGAATTTACAAATATCCGCTGCTCGGCTAACCGATTCCTGTGTATCTGGGGAAACGCGAAGCTTCTCTGCCAGAGCATCAGCAATGCGGCGAATTCGCCGTACTTTGTCTCCAACCGTTCCCAGCTCTTCGTGGAAAACAATACTTTCCAGTTTGGAGAGTGCATCCTTAATTTCCAGCCTCTGATCTTCTTCATAAAAGAATTTGGCATCAGACAACCGCGCACGCAATACTTTTTCGTTCCCTTTAGCAATGACTTCCAGCGATTGACTGCCACCGTTACGTACCGTAACAAAGTACGGCAGTAGCTCTCCAGCACGATCTAGCACTGGGAAATAACGTTGATGTTCGCGCATAGAAGTAATCAGTACATCCTTCGGAATGTTCAGGAACGCAGGATCAAAACCTCCGAACAGCACTGTTGGGGTTTCCACCAAATACAGCACTTCTTCCAGCAAGTCATCCTTGACCGCAATCGTCCAATCTTTTTCGGCAGCCAACGCTTCAATCTGCTTCACAATAAGCGATTGACGTTCCTCAATATCCACAATGACATGCTGTTTGCGAAGCACTTCAACATAGTCAGCTGGGCTTTCTACAACGGCATCCTGTCCGAGGAAACGATGGCCTCTTGTCACATTTCCTGATTGCACCCCGGCAATTTCCAAATTGACAATATCGTTACCAAACAAGGCGATCAACCAGCGGATTGGACGAACAAATTTAAAGTCATAACTCGCCCAGCGCATAAATTTAGGGAATGTCATGGCATGTAAAATGTGCAATAAGCCTTCGGACAGTACATCGGCCGTCGGTACACCTATGCTGCTCTTGGTCGCATAAATATATTCCACGCCTCCAATCTCCTTGAACGTGAACTGTTCAGGATCAACACCTTGGCTGCGAGCAAAGCCTAGAGCAGCCTTGCTCCAGTTACCGGCTTCATCGAGTGCGATTTTGCGGGAAGGACCTTTAACTTCTTCGTTAATATCTTCTTGCTTCTCAGCTACTTCCTTGACAAGTACCGCCAAACGGCGAGGTGTAGCATATGCCTCTACAGCACCATAAGCAATACGCGAGCTGTCAAGCCATGCCGTCATACGCTCTTTTAACTGCTGAATCGCATTCGGGATAAAACGTGCAGGCACTTCTTCCAACCCGATCTCAAACAATAAATCCTTAGACATGTGCCGCACCTCCTTTCTTCAACAGCGGGAAGCCCAGCTTCTCGCGCTCCTCCAAATAGGTCGCAGCCACCTGACGCGCCAAATTGCGCACTCGTATAATAAATCCAGTCCGTTCCGTTACACTGATCGCTCCGCGGGCGTCCAGCAAGTTGAACGTATGAGAACATTTCAGCACATAATCATAGGCTGGAAATACAAGATGCTGCGCCATCGCTTTATTCGCCTCTTCTTCGTACATATTAAAAAGAGTAAAAAGCATTTTTACATCAGATACTTCGAACGTATACTTGGAATGCTCAAATTCGGGCTGGTGGAAAACATCACCATACGTGATTCCATTGACCCACTCCAAATCGAACACATTCTCCTTGTCCTGGATGTAGGAAGCAAGACGCTCCATACCGTACGTAATTTCAACCGCAACCGGGCTAGCATCAATACCACCCACTTGCTGGAAATATGTGAATTGGGTAATTTCCATACCGTCCAGCCATACTTCCCAACCTAACCCCCAGGCTCCCAGCGTTGGTGCTTCCCAGTTGTCTTCGACGAAACGAATATCATGCTCCAGAGGGTTAATGCCCAAACGACTCAAACTCTCCAAATACAATTCTTGAATGTTATCCGGTGAAGGCTTCAAGACCACTTGAAACTGATGATGCTGATACAGGCGATTCGGGTTCTCACCATAGCGTCCGTCTGACGGGCGACGAGAGGGCTCAACATAAGCTACGTTCCAAGGCTCAGGTCCAATCGAACGTAAATACGTCATCGGGTTCATCGTACCTGCCCCTTTTTCCGTGTCATAAGGCTGTACAATAATACAGTTGTGTTCAGCCCAAAATTGTTGCAGCGTTAAAATCATCTGCTGAAAATTCATCGGTACACGCTCCCTTTCCAATTCCCTCAAATGTTGGTGATTTCTTCTCATTAAACTCGTATGTACAGGGCTATCTCAACCAATAAGCCTTGCTAGAGACAGCAAAAAGCCCCCGCCTCTACGCCTGTACAGACGTAGGGACGAGAGCTGACTCCCGCGGTTCCACCCTACTTGATTGCGATCCTACATCACCAGTCAGATCGTAATCCTCTTTTCCGTGTCCATTCAGACGCTCCCGAGTGCCCTGTTCACGAAGAATTCCCGCTGGGCTTACACCGTCCCCAACTCGCTAAACATAGAGAATACATCTCGTTACTTTCTCGTTCAATGCATCTGCTCCCGAAGGAGATATATAGTAGGATATTACACGTTTTCAGCAATACAGTCAAGAGAACAGGGCGTTTCACATATCGTACTTGTCGAGCTGATCCAGGAAATTGCGGGATTTCAGCTTGACCTCCAACTGCATATCCATGAACTGACGCATGACATGTTTGATCTCCAACTTGGTGGAGTCCTTCACGTCAATGTTGCCGAGCCGATTCAAATCCATTTTGGCGAACAAGCGCAGCAACTTCAACGTACGTGGAGTAACGCTCAATGCAGCTGGATCAAAATGCTTGTAGCTCCGACACAAAACCCCGCCCAACCTCGGACTGACAAACATATCCTCATCAGCACATTGTTGACCACTTGAAATACATGCATCAAGCTGAGGAGCATATCCGGCCGCCTGCAATATTTTAAATTCATAAATACTCATGACGATCACCGGATCTTTGCCACTCTCCAGCGCCTCCAAACATGCTTTAAGCTGCTTAAACCAAAATGCGCCTGTTTCCTCATCCTGTAACACCCGATCGAGCAATTCACAAGCATAAGAAGCGTAAGCAGCCTTAGTAATATCCTCGCGTAGTGTATGGTGGGATTGGATGATTTCACCGGCATTCAACGTGCCTAAGCCTGTGTTTCGAAAAAAAACAAATTCTCCGTGCGTAAACGGCTGCGTTAAAGCGGCATGACGGCTTTTAGACTTTTTTGCACCTCTGACCAGCACGCCTGCTTTGCCTCCGCTTTCGGTGCAAAGCGTAATAATTTTGTTCCCCTCACCGTAATCCATGCTGCGGATGACGATTCCTTCCACCCTGTAAAGCATGCCTCTTCCCCCAAACATTCGCGAAGAAGCCAGTGGCTCGCGCTATTCACGGGCTTCTTCATGCTCGTCCGACTCTCCTTCATCCGTGTCTTGATCCCTTGTCACGGCGCTCTCCCTGTATAACAGATACGCACCGACATCTCCTGTCATCGTAAAATACTTCCACGAAAAATCTCGCAATCGTATTCATCCTTTCTTCGGAAATGACGTTTGCATCTCAAAAATTAGGATGATGCGAAGAGGGGGAAAGTATGCGATGAAATAAATGGATTGCGTTAAAAAAGGCTGCTGTATGTAGATTGGAATGCCGCTTCGCAAATGATTTGATCTTACGATCGCTGTTACCCCCGAATTTATTTGAGTGTACAAACATACAAAGGGTTAAATTCGGGGGTAAAGGCGAACGCTATCGCTTCTTCAGATTCAAATCCTTCGCTCCGCTGCAACGTGCATACAGCTAACCTTTTTAAAAAATGCTCCTTATTTCATCGCTGGAAGAAAAGAGTAAAAAGAGCAAGAGTTAAGCGCCGCAAATGCGCGGCGCTTTGAATGACCAGAAGACTGTTACTTATCTCAGTCATAGAGATCGGGACGGCTTTTTTATAATACTTACAACAACTATACATATTTATTTAATATCAATTTTTTTAGCCTCAATAAACCCTTGAACTAAAGTGACGTAGAATCGAGTTCTGTTTTTAAGCGTCGCGGTGGAAGCCAAGGTCACGAAGGACGCGTTCCTGGTTGCGCCAGTCTTTTTTGACCTTAACCCACAGTTCCAAGAAAATCTTGGAGCCTAGCAGGTTTTGGATATCCTGGCGGGCCTGTTTGCCCACTTCTTTGAGCATGGCTCCCTGTTTGCCGATAATGATCCCCTTCTGGGAGTCACGCTCTACAAAAATAACAGCCATAATATGCACTACACCATTATCCTGCACTTTCATGTCTTCAATCATAACCGCAATAGAATGGGGTACTTCCTCACGTGTCATATGCAGAATTTTTTCCCGTACCAGCTCGGCAATAACAAACTGCTCCGGATGGTCAGTAATTTGGTCATCAGGGTAATATTGCGGACCTTCTGGCAAGTATTTTTTCACCTGATCCAACAGAGTGTTTACATTGTTGCCCATTTTGGCCGAGATCGGCACGATTTCCGCAAAGTCGTACAACTTACGATACTGCTCAATCAGGGGCAACAACGCTTCCGGCTCAATGCGATCAATTTTATTCAACACCAAAATAACTGGCGTTTTTACTTGTTTAAGCTGTTCCGCAATAAAGCGGTCGCCTCCGCCTAGACCTTCAGCAGCGTCAATAAGAAAAAGTACCGCTTCTACTTCACCCAACGTATTAAACGCAGTCTGATTCATATAATCGCCCAATTTTGACTGGCGCTTGTGAATCCCCGGTGTATCCAAAAATACAATTTGTGTGTCCTCTGTAGTAAATACGCCGTGAATTTTGTTGCGTGTAGTTTGAGGCTTGTCTGACATAATGGCAATCTTCTGCCCAATGACATGGTTCATCAGTGTTGATTTTCCGACATTGGGTCTGCCAACAATTGCGACAAAGCCTGATTTAAAGTGTTTCTTAGCCATTTCATTTCCTCCAGCGCTATTAAGCACCTATTTTTATTTTGGTTTTTTCATTAAAACAGCTGACTAATTAACGTCAACAAAGGCCTATAAAACACAAATATACCAATAATTACAGCAAAAACCGCTGCCAGGAGCACGGCTCCGGCGGCGGTGTCTTTAGCCGCTTTGGCCAGCGGATGAATAGCAGGTGAGATGAGATCCACCGCTGCTTCAACAGCGGTGTTGATCAGTTCGGCTACAATGACTATAGCGATTGCCACGCAGACGAATAACCAGTCGAGCCGGGAGATGCGCAGAGTTAAGCCTGCTACAATGACAAGGAGCGCCACGACCACATGTATCCGCATATTTACTTGCGTACGCAGAGCGTATATTACGCCTTCTGCAGCATAGCGAAAGGTCATTCTCCAAGGCTGACGTCTCATTACCTTGTCAACCCCGCTTGAGCCAGTACAGCTTCCTGTTTGCCCATCATTTCAGCTTCACTCACATGATCCTGATGATCATAGCCTAACAGATGCAGAAAGCCGTGAACAAACAAAAAACCGATTTCACGCTCAATCGAATGTCCGTATTCTTCGCTCTGAGCTTGCGCTGTCTGTACAGAGATTATAATATCCCCCAGAACATCCGGTACATCATTCAATGAATTTTCTTCATTCGGTTCGTAAATAATTTCAAGCTCTTCATCCAGTGTCTCCTTCATAGCAAAAGACAACACATCGGTGGGACGATCAATTCCCCGATAGTCCCTGTTCAACTCATGAATTTGCTCATCATTAACGAAGGTAAGAGCTACCTCACCGTCTGTGACTCCTTCCACTCTGCCTGCCTCCTCTAATAAGGTGTTCAGCAGCGTAATTAAAGATTCGTTAATTTCCATATCGTTTTGTTCATTATTCCAAGCTAATTGAAGGCCCATGCCAACCGCTCCTTTTAATTCTAGTGCTCTACCCGTGCTTCATGCACAAGTTATATTAAGCTTTTCCGTTTTCAGACTTGGGCCTTTCCTCTGGATACTCAATACGGGAATGGAAAATCCCCATTACTGTTTCCTTGAGGGTTTGAGCCACGATATCAAGCTCCCGCATGGTCAGCTCGCAGTCGTTAAATTGGTGATCATCAAGACGGCTCTTAATAATTTTCTCAATCATGGATTCTACCTGTTCCACCGTCGGCTTCCGTAAGGAACGAACTGCTGCCTCCACACTATCAGCAATTCCCACCACAGCAGACTCTTTAGACTGAGCCTTCGGTCCCGGATAACGGAAATCATCCTCCGTGAAGTCAGGCTCCACCCCCCGCTCTTCAGCCTCACGCAACGCCTTGTGATAAAAATAGTGTAAGAATGTCGTTCCGTGGTGCTGCTCGGCAATATCGCGAATTGGCTTGGGTAGCTTGTAATCCAATTGCATTTCCACGCCGTCACGAGCATGGGCGATAATGATGGATTTGCTAAGCTTGGGCTCTATTGAATCATGTGGATTTTCCAACCCATTTTGATTTTCAATGAAGTACGAAGGCCTCTTGGTTTTACCAATATCATGATAATACGAACCAACCCGGCACAACAAGCCGTTTGCTCCTATAGCCTCCGCTGCGGCCTCTGACAGATTACCCACCATTACACTATGATGATACGTTCCCGGTGTCTCTGTAAGTAGCTTGCGGAGCAATGGATGATTGGGATTCGACAGCTCAACAAGCTTCAGTGCCGACAAGATACCAAAGGTAGACTCAAAAAATGGCATTAGCCCAATAACAAGTATTGCTGTTATCAGACCGCCTGCAAAAGCAAAAGCTACCCCATAGAGCGTCGTCGTTTGAGTCCAATTCCCTTGGTCAATCAGTGCCAGAGAAAAAACAGACAGGGCACCGAACAGGCATACCATGATCGCCCCTTTGAACAGTGTTGAACGCTGGCTGGCTCGATGGGTAGAGAAAATCGCTGCCAGACAGACCACAATAGCAAAAAATCCAAAATTAAAGTCAAAAATTTGTCCCTGACGGACATTCAAAATAACACTTGCCAATATACTGAATATAACGGCACATACGAAAGCCAACGACATATCAAGCAACAGCGTTACGAGCATAGCTCCAAGCGCGATAGGCGCTAGATAGCCGAGATAGGAACGTTCACTGGTCTGCAGTATGGAAATTAACAGCATAGCTCCCACTGTAATCACAAAGATTAATACCAGCATGAGCAACTGTGCATTATTATACTTGAAGTTTCGTGTTCGTGATTGGAATTGACGAATATACATAAACAAGCCCAATGCTAGTATCATAGACAACATCAGCAGACCAAATTGTGGCCAATAGTTGATTTTATCCTTAAGCAATTCATTTTCATCAAGCAGTGTATAGATTTCCTGGGTAATAATCTCACCCTTCTTGACGAGTACTTCACCCTGTTTAATGTAAACTGTCGGTGTATCTTCACGAGCCTGTACCTTGGCGTCCTTCGTAGCTGTATCATCATAAAACTTGTTGGCGGTAATCACAAGCCTTGCAAGTTCCTGAACAACCTCCCGTGAAGTACGCTTGGTAAGCGAGCTTGTACTAACCCGCTCAGCTACTTTCGCTCGGGCTGTCTGGGCATCCGTAATTTGATCATTCATCAACCCTGTCACAATCTCACGGGCTACAGGCCGCATTTCGGCAATATCCTCAGATGTAAGCCGCGGAATTTTAATAAATGTCTCCTCTGGAATGCGGTACGTTTGCTCTTTCGTTTTTTCCAGCACCTCATCCAGCAACTTATCTGGGTAGGCATCCGCATTACGGCTGTTGTTCACAAAATTTTGCACAAATTCCCGTGCCCGTTGAGGGATCTCATCCTTATAAATTGAAATTTTGTCCGCTCTGGAGACCTGGTCATCCTGATTGAGCCGTTCAATTCGATCCAAAATACCAGTAATCAGGTTATCGTTGCGAACGGGCACAATGGTATACATGGGCTGCACACGTTCAGCTGATTCCTCTTGAGCCTTCAAAGTCGCTTTACTGTTAGGAAGCTGCATCGGGGCGACAATTTCCTTTTCACTCGGTTGATTTACCCGAATATCATAACGCTCAGGAAGCAGCTTGGACGCAAAGCCTACATAAAAAAGAACCACCAAAAATAAAAACAGAAGATAGCGTGTCGCCACGCTATACTTCCATCCATTCATTCTATGCTGGAACGTTTTCCCTTTAGATAATTCCTTCGAGGTCATCTAAAACAATCCCTCTCCATCATCTTTTTCAAGGCAGCTACACTGCTCATTTTATACTTTTTCTGATCGTACACACCATACTCGTGATTGAATGCCTATCCTTGATTTTCGGCAACACGGTCATAAGCAACAATGATTTTTTGAACCAGGGAATGACGGACAACATCCTCTTCTGCAAACTGGACAAAGCCTATTTCCTCAATCCCTTGTAAAATCGCATTCGCTTCAATCAGACCAGATTTTTTGCCACGAGGCAAATCAATTTGCGTGACATCGCCGGTAATAACCATTTTGGAGCCGAAGCCAAGTCGAGTCAAAAACATTTTCATTTGCTCGGGTGTGGTGTTTTGCGCTTCGTCCAAAATAATAAATGAATCATCCAGCGTACGTCCCCGCATATAAGCCAAAGGTGCAATTTCTATTAACCCACGCTCCAGTGCCTTTGCAGTCTGCTCTGGGCCCATCACATCGTATAGGGCATCATACAATGGGCGTAAATACGGATCAACCTTTTCCTGTAAATCCCCTGGTAAAAAACCTAAATTTTCACCTGCTTCCACCGCAGGACGAGTCAGTACAATGCGCTTGACTGAACCTTCCTTCAGGGCAGCTACGGCCAGCACTACAGCCAGATAGGTTTTACCAGTACCCGCCGGGCCAATTCCAAATACAATATCGCGTTTCTTAATCGTAGTTACGTAGTGCTTTTGTCCAATCGTTTTGACGCGAATCGGTTTGCCCCGGAACGTCGTCGTAATTTCTCCCTTGAACAAATCGAGCAACTGATCAGCGCGCAAATCTTTTGCCAGCTCAATCGCATAATGGACGTCCCTTTCGGTCAGTATATACCCATTACGAATTAACTGGAGCAATACGTCGAACAATTGTTCGAGCACTTCCACCTCGTGAGCATTACCAAAAACATTAACTTCTGCCTCACGAGATGCTATTTTTGCGGGAACAGCGTCTTCGATTAATTTTAAAAAGGAATCCTGCGGGCCGAATAACGCCTGTCCTTCTCCCGCATTGTTCAATGCAATTTGTATGCTGCGTTGTTGTTCTGCCAAATAGCCTCATTCTCCTTGGTTATGAACTAACGGAAGTTCTTCCGCAATATCCTGCTCCACTTCAAAAAGCACTTTCATATAAACTTTACCATTCTCTCTCTTCTCATGCAAAATTTTTTGGCTCATTATTTTCGTTCCTTTGCCGTATTTGGCTAAAATATCAGCTCGCGCGCCTTCTATTCCTGACATTTTTGCTTCTGCTTCCGTAAGCTTCTGCTCTTGTATCTTTGTCTCCCTCACACTTTCGGTCATCCAACCCATCGGAAGTTTGTAGGAACGCCATGTTAGCGGATCATGCTCAACTGTCGTTTTATGTGCAGGATAAGGTATTTTACCATATCCCCATAATTGTACTGCATGGTTGCCGAGCACCAGATACAAGCGGTCGTGGCTGTTGCCTGTATACGTGCTGCTGTGTCGCACCATGGGACTGCTAATTTCGTATTCATGCCACACAAGACCTTTAACCTCTCCCTTGGCTACGACCTGTTGCTGATTCTCCTCATCTCCAAGCGTTCCCGAGATGAGAATGGCTCCTTTTTTGACACGCGTATTTTTATGCACGACAGGACGACCCTGCTCGGCGAAAATTTCAGTGACTACCGCGTCTGCCTTACTGATGAGATGACGGGGGCTGTAGAGCGGCGCGGGGGTAGGCTGTGAAGCTTCAACGACCTGAATCGTAACCAAAGTACCCTGCTTTTCCACACCGATCCAGGATGCCTCTGGAAGCTTCTGCATGAGCGCGCGGGAAAGCTTGTCTTGGCTGGAAAGACGAAAGCTCCATTGAAACGGATACAGACCCTCCTGTCGGGCAGCTTTGAGAACGGATTCCGTCGAGAGCTTATCATTCCCCTTCACTTCAATATCCCAGATAAGCGAAGACATCAGCAGGAGACCTATCCAGAACAAGGCCAGTCCAGCCAGAAAAAATTTACGTTTGGCGAGTCGTACAGCAGTGAAGGGAAGCCCTTGCCGTTTCAGAATATGCATTTTGCAGCCTGTCCTTCTCAAAAGCGGGCGCAGCAGGAAGACATGCGGCAGCAGAAGGTTCATTTCTGCATGTCTAGTACCCATCGGCCGCACGTTCCAAACAGGTATATGGTGATCGGTGAGTAAATTAATGAAAGCTTCCACACTTTCGCCCTTGACAGCCAGGGTAACCGTGCCACGCAGCTTTGCTAAAGCGGGATGTTTCACGAGCCTTCCTCCGTTCCTTCCATTTGGATATCCGTAATATGTCCCTCCACACTTACCTGCTCTGGCAGAATAGACGTAATGACTAGATCATGGCCTGACACTCTCAGCCTGCCTTGCGCAAGTGCAAGTACTAGCTGATCCGGCGTGAAATCCACCACGCCCCGGTGATTCTCCACATAAAGCTGGCGGCTGCCGATGAGGGTTAACCGCGGCAGGTCAAATAGAATGTCCTGCGGAAGCTCCAGCGTCTCGCTGGCCCACTTTCGCAGTTTGCGGCTCATCCGGCTCATACGGCGAAATCTCCTTTCCTGTTATCAAAACAACTGTTATCCAGCGGCTAATAATTGTTTTGATGACAGCTACGCTGCTATTTTTTCATGTTCTGTTATTGCCCTTCGGTACCATAAGTTTTCATGGCAGCTCCGCTGCTGGTTTTTCATCTTATGTTCTTATTATCAGTGGACGCCATTACACCAGCGCCACAGATATCTGTACTGTACATTTTATGATCCAGTCATCGCATTTATGAGGCTAAACTTACAATTCGTAGCAACTACTATATTGCGGAGGAAAAAGACGAGTACTTTCAAAATTTACACCAAAAAGACAACCTCGTTTTCATGTCAAAAACAAGGTTGTCTTTTTTTGATTTTTATCATATGACCTGGTTATTTTTCGGAATCTCGATTCAATAGAGAGTTTTTTCTGGAGTATAAAAAGTAAACAGCCAAACCAATGACAAGCCAAATGATAAAGCGAATAAATGTCTGACCATTCAGATTAAGAATTAGCACACCACACGAAACGATAGCCAGGATCGGAATATATGGAACCCCTGGACATCGGAAGGCCCTTGGCAAATCAGGTTGTGTTATTACTCATAATTATGACAGCGACCGAAATCAGAATAAATGCTGATAAAGTTCCGATGTTCACCAAACTTGCTAACTCATCCAGCGGGATCAGCCCACCCATTAATGCAGATAAAGTACCAAAAAACAACGTATTAATGTAGGGCGTTTTATATTTGGAATGAACCTTGGATAATACTTTGGGTACTAAGCCGTCACGTGACATGGCAAACATAATACGGGTTTGACCATAGAGCATAACTAGCATGACCGTTGTCATTCCTAAGATGGCTCCTATATCTCAAAATAAAGCAAGAACGTGATACCCATCAAAATTAAAAAAGCTGGAAGATTAAAATAAGTAGATTGGTCCTTTAAAGTCCCTGGTGCGGCAGTGAATTCAAGCGGAATATTGGAGTATATTTCATAAGTATCTATCATTGAAGAACATTATATATAAAAAAGATATATAAAAAAGAAAAAATGAAAACTGCTTTCGGAAAGCTTCATTCATATTGTTACATTTGATCAATTTTCACGAATATATTTTCACAAATGAGATCCTAAATTAGACAAAATGCCACCATTTTAGATTGACAGCAAATGTGAGAAACCTATGGCGGACAAGAGATTATCACATTCGTTGTCAGGTAATTAGTGCTTTTGTCGTCATAGCAAAAAAAGATCCGCCACAGCCAAAGCCGTGACGGATCCACTATCATTTTAACGTTTTCCTCCACCCATGTAACGCTTGGAACGCGGAGGACCTAATATTTCTGCCCAAATCACACCTCTGCGCAGATCAGCCGCATCCACTGTATTACGTTCTTGCGAAGCAATCTCTGGAGCATCTGTTATCTCTCCAGACTCCCTCGCATTGGATATACGGTCGAGACGGGCTAAAACCAATCTGCGCTCTTCTTCCATAGCCCGGATCCGATCCTCTAGAGTCGAACCGTTATCTAATGAATCCCGGTCCATCCGTCCTTCCGTTTCCGAACGATCGCCCACTTCTTCTATACGGCGAGCTTCTATAACCGCCCGTCGTTCATTAGGAAATTGACGTTGCAACTCACCAGCAACATCCTGCTGGCGTTGCTCTTGCCCATGTTCCGTTGTGAAGGGTCTGGATGACGTCGAGGGCCCGCGAGAACCATGATCACCCCCAAAGGTAGGCATACCTTTTCGCGGCGGTGATTTCCGCCCTGTACCTTGGATGCTTTTCCCCAAAAAGGACACCAAAGCAAAGCCAATCACGATCAGGATATACAAATGTTCAAAGATCCAGCTGATAAAGTTCATTACTCACCACCTAGCTGCCGTAATTCATCGGCTATGTCCCGTTATTAATCCCGGTTCTTGTTGTCATTCCCGGAGTTCTCATTCGGTTTGCCTAAGGAGCCACGCATTTGCGTATCTGCCTCAATATTTTTCAAATTCATATAGTCCATGACGCCAAGTTTCCCGCCACGCAGCGCTTCAGCCATTGCCAGCGGCACTTCGGATTCGGATTCCACCACGCGTGCTCTCATTTCTACAACACGTGCCTTCATTTCCTGCTCCTGCGCTACAGCCATCGCACGCCGCTCTTCTGCTTTTGCCTGGGCAATACGTTTGTCAGCTTCCGCCTGTTCCGTTTGCAGGAAGGCACCGATATTTTTACCTACATCGACGTCAGCAATATCAATGGAGAGGATTTCAAATGCTGTCCCGGCATCCAAACCTTTGGACAATACTGTTCTCGAAATTGAATCCGGATTTTCCAGCACGTCCTTATGCGAGTTACTGGAACCGACGGTTGTAACAATACCTTCACCAACCCGCGCAATAATCGTTTCTTCTCCGGCACCCCCAACAAGTCGATCAATGTTGGCACGCACCGTAACACGAGCTTTAACCTTTACTTCGATACCATCCTTGGCGACCGCAGCCACAATAGGTGTCTCAATAACACGCGGATTAACGCTCATTTGGACCGCTTGCAGAACATCCCGTCCTGCAAGGTCAATCGCAGCCGCACGTTCAAATTCAAGCGGAATGTTAGCCCGTTGCGCAGCAATCAACGCATTGATCACTCGGTCTACATTCCCCCCTGCGAGAAAATGGCTTTCCAGCTGGTTGATGTTCAAGCCCAGGCCAGCCTTGGTTGCCTTAATGAGGGGATTAACAATTCGGCTTGGCGTGACGCGCCGTAACCGCATAGCTACCAGCGTAATGATGCCAATACGCACACCCGAAGCCAATGCTGAAATCCACAGCATCACCGGGAAGAAACTGAAAAATACGCTCAATACAATAATCACTACAACGGCAATCAGCAAAACGCTGACAATACCCGATTCGAACACTCGCATCATCCTCCATTAATCTAATTCTTTGTTGTTTACTTGTTTAGACGCTAGTGTCTGCCTTGACCACAATTCGCCCACCTTCTACTTTGGATACTATAATCGGCATATCTGTAGCAATAAACTCGCCGTTCGTTACAACATCGACTCGCTCATCAGCGATCAGCACTGTTCCGGCTGGACGAAGTGGTGTCAAACTGACACCCCTCTGACCTAGCAGCGTTTCCCGATTCACAACCGAAGAAAAACCTTGGTCAGCCGTTAAACTTTCTTTTAGTATAAAACGGTTCCATATCCCTCGGTCTTTGAATGCAACCGCGATGATCGCCACCACGGCAACTGCAGCTGCAAAGGCAATGCCCAAAGATATAAACGCATGCTGCATGTTGTATGCCGCGCGAACAACTCCAGCGACAAGACTGACGGAACCCAAAATGCCCAGAATACCAAAGCTTGGGATGAACATTTCAAGTATAAGCAGAGCCAGACCGATAATAAACAACAGCCATGTCTCTGAACCTGCAAAACCAGCGATATAATTACCGAAAAAATACAAACCAAATCCGAGTATGCCCAACATTCCCGGTACACCAAAGCCGGGTACGAGCAGCTCAATAACGACACCCGCGATACCGATAAATAAAAGCAACGTCTGTACGATCGGATTGGTCAATATCTCGGCTGCTTTTTCAGCCCATGTCCGCTCCACATGAATTACATCATCCGTGCTGTAGCCCATCCACTGGATCACTTCTTGTTCTGAAGACGCGATGTGATCTGCATAACCCAACTTCAGCGCTTCCTCACTGGTTAAAGAAATGATCTGACCATTTTCCTTATTAAAGTTCATCTCCGGAATTGATACGGTCGTTTTGGAGTCAACCATACCTCTGGCAATATCGGGATTACGTCCGCCAGCTTCTGCGGCAGATGCCATGCTACTCTTCCACCAAGCTATCGTTTTCGGATCTGTGATAGCCTGCCCCCTGCCGTCTACTAACGCTGCTGCTCCGATAATACTCCCCGGTTTCATAACAATCTTGTTTGCGCTCAACGCAATATAACTACCCGCTGAGGCCGCTTCGCCCCTTATATAGGCTACGGTCGGAATTGGACTGTCTTTAATCAGTTTACCCAGCTTCTCCGCTGTATCTACCCGTCCACCGGGAGTGTTAATATCCAGTAAAATCAGGCCTGCTTTGAAATCTGCTGCTTCTGCAAATCCACGTTCCATAAACTTACCTAGGCCCTGTTCAATTTCCTGATCGACTGGTATAACAAACACAGCTCCATCTTTAGTTTGGGCCGCAGCTGATCCGGAATGAACTAATGGCAACAGTAAAACTGATATCATAATCCACAACGTTAAAAAGATCAATTTGCGGCTGGAGTGGTGATGTTCTCTATACATTTCTCTCCCCCCTTTCGATCTTTCTTGCTTACAGCATACCAAACTTTGTTAGACAAACTATACAGTTTTCAGGATTTAATGTGAAATTATTGGGTATATTGCTAATCCTGACGGCTGTCAGATACTTTACGCCCCCAACGGACATCACGTTTCACACAATTAACGATAGCGCTTACATATAAGAATCTTCTCATCATTACATTCTATGGTAGGCATCGCATATATAGAAATAACACCCTCTGTAAACAGAGGGTGTTGTGTTTTCCTGTTTGTCGCAGGTTTATTGCAGAAATTGCTGAACCGCCTGGTTCACGAGCTTACCGTCAGCGCGGCCTTTTACCTTAGGCATCAAGGCCGTCATTACTTTCCCCATCTCGGCTTTCGAAGAAGCACCGGTTTCCTGGATGGTCTGCTGTACAATAACTTTAATTTCTTCTTCAGAAAGTTGTTCAGGAAGGTACTGAGCGATGATCTCTATTTCTGCTTTAGTGCTTGCCGCAAGTTCATCACGACTGGCTTTTTCAAATTCATGGAGGGCATCTTTTCGCTGTTTGATCTCACGACTCAGAATATCAAGCACTTCGTTGTCGTCCAAATCCCGTTTCAAATCTATTTCAAGATTTTTAATCGTAGAACGAACCATTCGAATGGTGGAGAGTTTGAACTTGTCCTTACTCTTCATTGCTTGCTTCATATCTTCGTTCAATCGTTCGCTCAAATTCATGGTTGCTCAGATCCTCCTAGAACTTTCTCTTACGAGCAGCCTCGGACTTTTTCTTGCGCTTTACGCTTGGCTTTTCATAATGCTTGCGTTTCTTCACCTCAGCCAATACGCCATCCTTAGCAATGGAACGTTTAAAGCGACGAAGTGCAGCATCAATTGTCTCGTTTTTGCGAACTTTAGTTTCAGACACCAGTTTTCCCTCCCTCCAACCAGACCGTCCAAGAGCAATAACACGGTTCATCAAATTTTATTATAGGTGAAACGGAAACCAGGTGTCAACCTATAAGAAAAAATGAATGCATAAAGGAACCTTTTTTCCCCGTTCACTTCCGTATTACTGAAAAGACAAGCTCTGGCATTTTTAAGAATGCGAGTTCGAAATACCTGTCAAGGCACCCAGTTTGGCGCCACCCAGTAAGTGATAATGCAGATGCCCCACCGCTTGTCCACTATCCGGGCCGCAGTTGTTAATCAACCGATAACCAGACTCAGCGATTCCTAACTTTTTCGCAACCTCAACCGCAACACGATGAATCTCCGCGATAAGAGGAAGATCCTCCTCCGTCACAGCATTCATCGAAGGAATATATTTTTTTGGAATAATGAGCACGTGTACTGGCGCCGCAGGCTGGATGTCATGAAATGCGAGCACATTGTCGGTTTCCAACACCTTTTTGCTGGGGATGGTTCCATCCACAATTTTCAAAAACAGATCGTCCATTCAAAACCCTCCTTTGGCAGTGAGCCGATCATAAGCAATTAAACATAAACAGCCCTTGCTCTCGGCATTCAAAGTTATGTATTTCCCACACCGAATAGAAACATATACAGTCATGATTGTTTATACCTGTGTTTCTATATGTATCATAACGGAAAAAGGGGCTTAATACCAGTTTCCCTTACTAACTTCCTCTATAATAGCTTTCACCCCTTCATCAATCTGATCCGGTTGTGCGCGAGAAATACTTATGCGCAAAAATTTTTCTTGTTCCCTATAGCCTGATAAATAAAAACTTTTGCCAGCTACAACCTGGATGTTCCTCGCGGTAAGACATTTTACCAAACGCTCCATATTTACCGTGCGAGGCAGCTTAAACTGCATATAAACTCCTGAGGTTACAGCTGAAGTTTGAATGTATCCAGCCTGATTGTATCGTTCTACTGCCTCGTTAAGAATACGGACACGCTCCGAATACAGTTTGCATATCGTGTGCTTGTGACGTTCATACATTCCATTTTTAATATAAATATCAAGCGCCGCCTGAGACAAAATAGATGTGTCGACATACCTTTTATAGGCATTAAACGTCTTTAATAGGACTTCTGGCAGTACCGCAACCCCTAATCGCAAGCCGGGGAAAATGATTTTCGAGAAGCTTTTCAAATAAATAATATGGTCCGTCTGGTCGTATGCATAAATGGGATCAAAAAGATGATCGGCCCCCAAATCAGCCATGTAGTCATCTTCTACGATGTACACATCATATTTGGCAGCTAAGGTTGCTATCACTTTTCGCTCCTCCGTGTTGTATGAGGTTCCTAATGGATTATGGTATCTTGACATGGTATAAAAAAACTTAATGCTCTCGTTCTTAAATTGATTCTCCAATTCGTGAAAATCCATACCTTCCGCTGTCCGGGCGATGGTACTGACGGGTATGTTCTCTTCTTCTAAAAAACGCAAATAAATATCGTAGCTTGGCTGCTCGACCAAAACCTTTTCTTTGCCATTTGGAAACGGCATTTTAGCGAGTATCTCTAATGCCTGTTGAACACCCGAAGTAACGATAATCCGATCCATTTTCGCAAACACCTGAGTACCAGCCAAATGGGAAACCAACGTATGACGCAATGTATCCAGTCCTTGCGAATCCCCATAAGTGAACAGATGATATTTGTAGGTATCAATAGCCTGATTCAAACAATGCTGAAAATCCAGATATGGAAATACATTTAAATCCGGGGATGCTGAAGCAAAATCAAGGGAGTCTTGAATATGACTATGGTGCAAATCGCTGGAATTCTCCACTACATAGTATCCACTTTGCGGTATGGAATAGATGGCGTGTTTCTTTTCAAGTTCAGCATATGCCCTCAGAATCGTGCTTTTGCTGCACCTGTATAATTCAGAAGCCTCACGGACCGACGGCAGCTTGTAACCTGATTTATATTGTCCCTCGCGAATTTTAAGTTCTATATCCAATAAAATTGAAACGTATTTTTTCACAATATCCCCCCACCTGCTCTTTACATACTCATACATGCTCATTTCATTACATGCTTATTCCGTCTTATGTTTCTTTACACGCTAGATGTTACCATGGTTTATGGATAAACAGGATACCTTATTTCATTGAACTGTACTGATACAGTTTCAATTATTGGATCATATTTGGGATGTTTTACGTGAAAAAGAGGCTGTTTCTTCATAATGGAAGAAACAGCCTTGCATGGTGATGATGTATGGATGCGCCTTAAAGTCACTTGTACTGTACAAGAACTGTAGGCGGGAGAGAGCAGAGAATTCACTATATCTGGCGACTAAGGAATTAGGATTAGTAATAAGGCAGCAAGCTAATCGCTGTCAACGCTGCAAGTGGCAGAATCAAACGATTAAAGCGACGGCGTCCGTATGGGAATCCATATGCATAAGCGGGTACTGGATACGGGTACGGGTACGGATACGGAGGATAAGACGCATAGCCACCATAAGCACGGGAGCCGCAGCCACAATTGTTAGGTGGATATGGGAGATTAACATTGACATTCTTCATCTCGTCTCCACCCATAGGAACGGCTAAGTATATTTTTTCATCATCCACATGCTCTACAATTCCGTCATACATTGTTCCGTCCTTCACCCATACGCATACATAACGATGCATATGCTTTTGACATAGTGTTTTAGCATCCGTCTGTTCCGGTGTTGCAACTTTTTCGGTTGTCATGCTTTTTTCCATGTTTGTTTCCTCCTAGGCTCTTGCATGTATACCGTATATTATTCAAAAACGGGCTATGTGCTACATCAAATTGGGCGAATTTCGGCTTGCAAAAAAAAGAAGCACCCCGGGAGCTCTTGATAGAGCCCCTCTGAACGGACGTATGACGGGAAGATTTCTTCCACAGCATACGTCCGCCGGGGTGCTGTATGATTAACTTGTCGGCTTGGCTGTATTATAACAATAGTTTGAAACTGTATCTGTGATTTGTGTCACATTGTTTCAAAATGTTTCCATAACCACACGGGAGCCGCCTCCTGCCTGCTCTGCGGGAAGAACAACCAGCTTGCGCGGAAGACGGGCCCGCAGTTCGGGCACATGGCTAATCACACCAACAGACAATTGATCGTGATGCAGCTTTTCCAGCGAGGTGATCACCGTGTCAAGCAGCTCAGGGTCCAACGTTCCAAAGCCTTCATCCAGAAAGAAAAATTGCAGAGGGTATTGGCCCCGCAATTGAATTTGAGCCGACAGCGCAAGCGCAAGCGACAAGGAGGTCAGGAACGTTTCGCCGCCGGACAAAGTCGATACCGGACGCTTGACCCCACCGTTGGCATCGTCACTAATGACAAAACCACCACTGGAATCTACCTCTAGCGCGTAACGCTGCTTGGTCAAAAAACGCAAGCGGCGTGAAGCCGCTTGACTGACCTGCATGAGCTGCTCCTCAGCAATATATTCAACAAAGGCATTGCCCCGAAAAACAGACTGGAGCTTGGACATCTTTTCTGCCTCGCTACGCAAATGTATACGATTGGACTCCAGCTCCATCCAGCGGACGTGCCGACGCTGCAAATCCTCTAAATCACGCTCAGCCTTGGCGTGATTCTGAAGCGCCTCTTCGTCGCGTGCACGGCAATCGCGTAGCTGCGCAGTAGTCGTTTCCCACTGTTCCTCTGTCACCGTTGCTCCATTCAGCTGCTCTTCGACATGTTTTAAGCGGGAAGACAGCTCTTTCTCTCGTTCTCGGTGCAAACTCACTTCACGCTCATAGCGTGCGGTTTCTTCCGGTCCCAAACAGCATTCCATGACCTCTGCTTCCGTAGCAAAAGAGGATGCTTCCAAACGACTGCCCCAACGGGACTCTGCCATCTGCCGTCTTTCTTCTGCCGAATCGGAGACCTGCCGGGCAATCAGTGAAGCATGAACGGCTTGCTGCTTGCGTTCTTCCGCTTCGGTACGGCGGCGTGCCGCGGCTTCGGCTCCGTTTTTCAGCCCCAACAGACGTGAGGTCGCTTCTTCCAGCAATGAAGCCGCTTGGTCTTCTCCAACCCACTTCCGGAGCTGTACTAGCTTTTCACGCAGCGAATCATCTTTGCTTTGGAGCCCTGTACGACGGGCAATAATGATTTTGTCTTCCTCGATGATGCTCTGCTGTATCTGCTGAACACGCGCCGCCTTTTCTTCGAGGAAGGTCACGCTCGTCTCCAGCCGGGACCGCAGCTCTTCCGCGCGCCCGTCGCGCTCCTGCATGGCGCGATAACGCTCCGCGGCTTCGCCCGGGGCGACATCCGGCAGCTGCGCCGCCC
>NZ_JCBAIQ010000035.1:0-35212 GCF_059772165.1 Paenibacillus sp. TY11
ACCACCGTAGCGCCTGCCGTGCTTCGTACTGCAGGACGTGTAAAGTCGGTTGGCAAGTTCAGTACAGGCAGATCACCTCTAAAGGTATTCAGCCAGTATGCTTCCTGACGTTTAATCCAATCTTGCCGTGCTTTACTTTGTTGCCAAACGGCATAATCCTTGTATTGAATCCGCAATGGGGGTAGTTCTTCGCCGCTATATAAGCGAGCAAATTCGCGGGTCAGCACACCCGTCGACACACCGTCCGAGATAATATGATGCATATCGAGCATTAACAGATACTGCGGTTCTTCTTCTATTCCCTGTACGCTCAAATCCATCAAGGCTACCCGCAGCAGCGGAGCGGCTTGCAGATCAAATGGACGCACAAAGCGTTGAACACATTCTTGTACTTTCCTGCTTACAAGCAGCTCAGACACCGATGCATATTGCTCCTGTGCTGTATCACGATTTAAAACTTCCACGTAGGTTTGTCGTTCAACTGCTGGATATGTTACGTCATACCCTGCCTGCGCCTTCACGTACTCCACCTCGAACGATACGTTATCTTGGATTTGCTGCATCGGCTCGCTGTTCACCATTTCAAAGCGGGTGCGAAGGGTTGCATGGCGTAAGATCAACTGACGGAATACTTCTTCCATTCGGTTTACATCCAGCGGGCCGCTTACCTGGAACACGGCAGGCATGTTGTAGTTCACATCATGGGGATCCAGCTGTTGCAGAACATACATCCTTTTTTGCGCGGAGGACAGCGGGTAGAAGCTGCTTGCTACCGTTACTGAAATGGACGCATACGTCACTTGATCCAGATTTTCAATAACCGCTGCTAGCTGTTCAATCGTCGGCGCTTCAAAAATGATGCGCAGCGGAAGTGATTTGTTCAGTTCTTTGTGAATCTTGGAGACCAGTGTGGTCGCACGTAATGAGTGTCCGCCAATTTCGAAAAAGTTTTCTTTCACGCCGACTTGCTCCAGACCCAGTACATCCTGCCAAATTTGCGTCAGCTTCGATTCCACCCACGTACGCGGCGCGATATAATCGGCTCCCGTTTGCAAACTTCCGTCCGGTACAGGCAACGCCTTGCGGTCAATTTTACCGTTTGGAGTCAGCGGCATGTGCTCCAGCTGCACGAAGTATGAAGGCACCATGTAATTCGGAAGCTCTTTGCCCAGTAAGCCACGCAATTCACTGGCACTTACTTCCCGTTCCGCTACATAGTAGGCAACGAGCTGATGTTGTCCCTGTTCGTCGGGATGAGCCAGCACAATGACCTCTTGCACAGCCTCTACCTTCAGCAAATGCGCCTCCACCTCACCCAGCTCAATCCGATAGCCTCGAATCTTCACTTGATGATCAATCCGACCCAAGTACTCAATCGTGCCATCCGGCAGCCATTTCGCAAGGTCACCCGTCCGGTACATTCTGTTGGCGCGAGTTGTTAGTAATCCTGTAGCTCGTTGATTCTCTTCTTCGATGAACGGATTGGGAATAAACTTCTCTGCCGTCAGGACCGGCAAGTTCAGATAACCACGTCCTACACCAGCCCCGCCGATATACAGCTCACCGGCAACACCCATCGGAACCAGCTTGTGCCGGGCATCCAGAACATACACCGAGTTGTTGGTCAGCGGAGTTCCGATGGAAAGTGTGTGCACTCCTTTATCTAGAAGTACATTCAGGTCTTCTGCATCTTCAATTGTATAAGCGGTTGCATCCACCGTCGTTTCAGTCGGGCCATACACATTCGTGATTACAGGCTGATACCCGGACCATTTATGCAAAAATCCGTTCACTAACTGTACGGACAGCGCTTCGCCGCCGATCAGGTAATGCTTCACTCCAGGCGCTTCTGTTGCCGTGGCTATTTCGTTCAAAATGTACAAATGCGCTGGCGTACCATCTGACAGGTCGATCTGATGTTCACGATAGTATGCGATAAGCTGTTCGCCATTCAGACTGATATCACGCGCAACAATGTGCAGGGCATGACCCAACAGCAGACTTGCAAAAATTTGCTGTACCGAGGCGTCAAACACATACGCTGACAGCCACGCCACGTGTAAAGAGTGATCATAGCGGCTGTACACACGCTCAGACAAAGCATGGATCAAATTGATTACATTGCTTTGTTCAATCATGACCCCTTTCGGTTGCCCGGTCGTTCCTGAGGTATAAATCATGTAGGCCAGATCGTTCGGCCCGGATATCGGTTCCAGGTTCGAGCCGTCCTCATGATACACGGAGGTATAAATCCGGTGCTCCTGAATCGTCTCATTTTGCGTATCCGGCTGTGATTTTGTATATGCAGCCTGCTCCGCGTTCAACACCAGCACCTTGCCGTCGAAGGCTACATTTTCCACCAAGTGACTTTGCGTTAACAGCAGCTCTGCTCCCGAGTCGTCCAGCATGTAGCGGATACGCTCTTCTGGGTACAGCGGATCAATTGGCACATACGCGCCCCCGGCCTTTAAAATACCGAATATTCCAACGATCATATCCACCGAGCGCTCCGTCATCAAACCAACCAAATGGTCTCTCGTTACACCGTGACTACGTAACATGCGAGCCAATTGATTGGCCCGTTCATTCAACTCCCGATAGGTCAGTTGTTCATCCCCGAATACCAATGCCAACCGCTCTGGCGCTTTCGCAACCTGTTTTTCAAACTGCTCATGCAGCGTTTCACCCTGCGGGAAAGGTACGGCTGTATCATTGAACCCGGACACAAGTAAATGCTTCTCCTCATCCGATACGATATCAATATCAGCCAAAGTGACACCAACATCCTGCGTCACCGTCTCCAAAATTCGCACAAAATGCTTCGCCATCTGTTGAATCGTCTCCGGCTTAAACAGCTTCGTGCCATACTCCCAAGTGAAAGATAACCGATCTTTTTCCTCAGTCACATGTAATGAAAAATCAACTTTGGATATGTTAGCGTTCAATTCTTCCGGTATAAAACGGATGCCTCCGGCCTCCAAAACATCTGTGCCGACATTTTGCAAACTGAACATCGTATCGAACACCGGATTTCGGCTTAAATCTCGAACCAGCTCCAGCTTGTCTACCAGCTTGTCAAACGGATAGTCCTGATGCTCCAGTGCCGATAGCGAGCTTTGCTTGACCTCCTGCAAAAAGGATTGAAACGATAAAGTCGACTGCGGCTGGTTACGGAAAACGAGTGTATTTACGAACAGGCCAATCATCGCTTGTGTGTCTGCATGCCGTCTTCCGGCAACAGGAGAACCAACGAGAATATCCTCTTGACCCGAATATTTTCCTAACAGAACGTTATACGCCGCCAAAAGTACCATGAAGATCGTCGATTCGGTATCTTGAGCTAGCTTGTAGAGCGCATGCGTCATTTCAAGTTCTAACGTGAAAGTGAAGCTATCTCCTTCAAAGCTTTGGGTTTGCGGACGCGGAAAGTCCGTAGGCATGTTCAGTACAGGAAGTTCCCCATTCAAGGATTCGAGCCAGAACGTTTCATCCGTTTGTGATAAGCTACCCGTGATTTGCTCGTTATGCCAAGCGACAAAGTCCTTGTAATGAAGCCGAATCTGGGCAAGCTGTCTACCCTGATAACGCTGAATGATCTCCTCCAGCAGCACAGCCATAGAGAAACCGTCCGCAATAATATGATGCATATCCACTAGCAGAACGAAGCCGCTCTGAATAACTTCGAACAGCTCGGCGCGGAACAAAGGCGCTGTCCTCAAGTCAAAAGGCTGAACAAACAAAGCTTGCGCCTGTACTGCTTCTTCCTTGGTGATTCGGGAGAACGGGATATCAAACGGTATCGTGTCCTGAACTTTTTGTACGACTTCCCCGTCTTCCAGCTCAAAATACGTCCGAAAGGAATCATGACGTATAACAACTTCCTGAACAGCCTCAATAAATCGGCTAACCTCCAGATTACCTTCGATGCGAAGCTGACCGGATACATGATAGGCCGTTCCGCCTCCGAATTGATCCAGTACGTACATCCTTTTTTGGGATGAAGAGACCGGATAAAAAGGTTGGGATGCTACGGGTACAATCGGTTCATACGTCTGTTTGGTTCCTCCAGCCACATAGGTAGCCAGCTCCGCAATTGTTTGCAGTTCAAAAATATGGCCAAGTGGAATCTGTACACCCAACTCCTTGCTCACTCTGGAGAGAATGACCGTCGCTTTTAACGAATCCCCACCCTGTTGGAAAAAGTTA
Source organism: Paenibacillus sp. TY11 (assembly GCF_059772165.1). Taxonomy (NCBI): domain Bacteria; kingdom Bacillati; phylum Bacillota; class Bacilli; order Caryophanales; family Paenibacillaceae; genus Paenibacillus; species Paenibacillus sp. TY11. Next base: position 4,207 of record NZ_JCBAIQ010000035.1, read on the forward strand.
TCGTGACGGCGGACTTCATGTACATTCAAAACATCCTTCCAAATAGTAACGAGCTGATCCTCTACGGCACGCACCTTAGAGTCAGCATCTTTTGGCGTAAAAAGACTGGACTGTCCCGGCTCCGGCAGAGCCTGCAAATCCGGCTGTCCATCGGGCAGGAGAGGAATCCGATCCATTAGAATCCAAAAACGGGGCTGCGTATAATCCGGAAATGTTTCATTCACAGCCTGCTTCAATTCGACTTCTTCGTAAGGAGTTGATGCACTTGCCACCACATAAGCCGTTACATAAGAAACTTCTCCAGCTTCATCCATTTGTGGCGTAATGACGCAGGCCTCCAATTGGAATGTTTGCAGCAAGTATTTCTCCAGTTGCTCCAGATTGACCTGGTGCCCGCGAATGTGGATCATCCGGTTCAAGTGACCAATATGCTGTAACTTGCCTCCAGTTTTGACATAAGCCCATTCCCGAGTTGTACCCAATAAACCTCCGTCTGCCGAGACTTGATACACTTCCCCCGCTGTTCCGGCAGGAGCTGGCTGCTTGTACGCATCGAGAACGCAAGGATAATTACCGTGGATGTCTGCGTTCGCAGCCCAAGTAGCTAGAAGCTGTTCCTTGTCCGGGCCACGAAGTAAAGATAGTGAGGAAACACGGTTTCTCTCGTCCGCTACGATGGAATGCAGCAGATGGATGAAATATCCAGCCCATTCTTTAATCGTGACTACCTCAAAAAGATCCGTATTAAATTCAAAATCCAGACGTAATTGCTTCTGTACCTCCGTGACGTTCAAAAACAACTCATATTTGCTGAAAGCTACTGCGTTTTCAAGCACTTCGACATCCAGTTGATGGAATTGAAAACGCGGAATCGGCCGATCCATATTAAATACAACATTCATCACAGGCAGATGCTTTAGTCCCAGTTGAGCCAATCCGGCAAAGCTGTATTTTTGGTAAGCCTCCAGTTCATACATTCGCTTTTTGATCACTTCAGTATATTCACTAAAAGTAATCTCAGGACGCACCTTGCCAATGACTGGAAGCAAGTTGACGCAATTGCCGATCAGAGAGAAGGTGTCCATGTGTGATTGTCCCGCCGTAGGCACGTTAACAGTTATTTCTTGCTGTCCTGTCAGCCGATGCAGAAAAATTTGAAATGCCGATAGCAAGGTGACGAACAGACTGCTGCCGAGCTTGATGCTGGTTGTTCTCAATTGTTTGACGAGTGGCGCTTCAAGAATAACGGTATGTCGGCTTCCGTTGGAGGATGGAGCCTGTATTCCACGTACTGGGGAAGGCAGATCTAGAACAGGCAAAGACTTCTCCAGTACGGTCGACCAAAAAGCGACGGCTTCCTCTCCCCCCGTCCTCAGCTCATCTTGCTGCCAAGCGGCATAATCCCGAAAAGGTACTGGAGCGGGTAAAGTAACCGCTTCATGGCGAACCTGTGCGGAGTAGATCTGTTCCAGCTCCTGTATGAATACACCCATCGACCAGCCATCGGCAATCAAATGATGGAAGGTAAACACACCAAGGTGTTCCTGCTCCGATGTTTTCAGCAATTGAACACGGAATAGCGGCTCATCCGGTGTGAAAGGGAATGGCATGGTGCTGTCCTCAATCATCCATGTTTGGATGTGCTGTTCCTGTTGATCCGAAGGGAAGCCTGTGAAATCATGCAGCGGTACCTCGATGTTCATCACAGAAGCAACTACCTGTGTCTCCCCATCGGGGCTTATGAAGGTGCGTAGAGCTTCATGGCGGCTCATAATGGTACGGATTGCCCCGGTGAAAATCTCCGGTTGAAATGGTCCGCGAAACCGTAGCAAGGCCGTTTCGTGTAAGGCTTGAGAGTCGCTTCGTTCCGAGACGGAGGCGAACCAAAGCTGCTTTTGGTCTGGAGTCAGCGCAATCACACTTTCTGGAACACCCACTGCTTCGGACCCAAGAGATACGGATACAGATTGCTTATCTGGCCCCGGGCCGTTTCCATTCGGGGGCGGGTCCGGTAAAAATCCCCCTTTACGCAGCTCATTCACGCTATCCTTGACCGCTTGTACGATTCGCGCAATATCTTCCTCGGTATGGGCCGTGGACAAGAAGCAGTTTCGTCCCTCCCAGATATAAATGCCTTTGTCCAGCATGTGATAAAAGAACAATTCCAGATCGCCTTTGAGCACGAAGCGGAATAGGGAGCCATAGTGAACGACCTTCATAGGTACGTGTTCGTCTGTGAAATAGCTGTTCAGCTCCGCTGCTAACGCCGAGGTGCGGCTGTTCAAGCGATTTTGCAGTTGCTCGCCATTTTTCTCCAAATGGTCCAGCACCGCTAAGGATGCAGCCATTGCCAGCGGATGGTGGCAGAAGGTTCCTGCGACAAAGGTTCGCTGCTGCTCATGCTGCGGATAGGAATCATCCCCGAAGCTCCATGTGCCTCCGTCGATCCCGTTCATAAAGGCGGCTTTTCCGGCTACGATGCCGATGGGCAGCCCGCCGCCAATGATTTTACCGTAGGTCACGAGGTCGGCTTGCACCCCAAACCACGCTTGGGCCCCTCCAGGCTGAATCCGGAAGCCTGTGATGACTTCATCAAAAATGAAGGCAGTACCCGACTGCTCCGTTATCTGGCGAATTTCCTGCAAAAAGGCTTTAGGCTGAAAATCTGGTCGACGGCTTTGCACCGGCTCCACTATAACTGCGGCCAGTTCATGTGCATGGGTGCGGATATAATCCAGGGAATCGTCCGCCCCATAATGAAGCACGACGACATCGTCCACCATATGCTGCAAGATACCTGGAGCTAGAGGTGTCGAATGCTCCTTGTTATCACCCGCGCTCCCCAGTGCCAACACCCCGTCGAATGTACCGTGATACGAGCCAGCAAAAATGACAACTTTAGCTCGTCCTGTGGCAGCACGTGCCAAACGGAGCGCGACCATGACGGCCTCGGTGCCGGAATTATACAGGGCAATCCGTTCCACGCCGGTCATCTTGCATATTCGCTCGGCGACCTGTCCGGCCATGTTGGACATGGGGCCGACACACATGCCGTTCTTCAGCTCTTCCTCAATTTTTTCACGAATAAAGGCTGGATTGTGTCCGAACAGATTCACACCAAAGCCCATCGTCAAGTCGACATATTCATTGCCGTCCAGATCCCAAATTTTTGAACCATCGGCGCGTTGGGATACAATTTGATACACCATTTCCTTCAAAACAGGCCGGAAACCAGCCACATTGCGGTTATTGGCGTATACGGAGCGATATTGCTGGGTGTACTGTTTGGTGCTACGCGTACGGGCTGTGTAGCGCTCAATCAGCTCTTGCAGATGTTGTTCCTGACGGTTCGTAAGCAATTCGCGCGTTTTAACATCCAGATTTTTGTATGGTGTGAACGACTTGGGTTTGGAATCAGTCTGTTTTGAGTCAATTGGGGTAGATAAAGCGGATACCTGAGAGGCGGCGACCTCTTGCTTAACTTCTGCTCGAACCAGCCCGCTCTTTTCTCCGTCGACTGACACCGAAGGTGATATTATCGTCTGGAATGTAGCGGAATCTGCCACAGGAGCAGAGTTACTGTACCGTAGGACATCAAGCTGCTGTGACATCAGGTGAAGCTGTTGCTCCAAAATCCGTTCCAGACCCATAGAAGAAGCAGCCCCCTGGAAGCTTTGAACCTCTGTCGGCTCTGCTGAATGAATTGACGTGGATGCTGGAAAATCCGCTTGACGATATGTTTGAAATACATCAGGTACCGTCTGCTCGTTCAAATGCTGCTTATTTAAAATGAAGGGAGCTTCCAAATGGTTTTCCAACACAATTTCATTTGGAGAATCTGTAGAGATAACCACCCGTTCAGCGACATAACTCGTTAACAGCTCCAAGTTGGTTAGTGTTTCAAAAAACTCATTCATTGGAATGTCCAATCCAAATGTATCCTTGATGCTATGACGGACTTGGGACAAATTAATGGAATCCAATCCAAGCTCCAAAAAATGTACTTGCGGCTCCAATTCTCCCAGACTAAGCTGGGACACATTTCCGATCATTTTCGCTAACTTTTGGCGAATAGATGATTGATGCTGATCCATTACCGATCCCGCCGTCGGATGTTCATTCCCCATATTTATATCCCCTTTACCACTGAGTTTTCATAAGCCAGTCCAGCATACGTCTGCGACAAATGACAGAATGGTTCCAATCTCGTACATATAGACACGGAGTAAATGACAAAAAACGCAAAGAAATAAGTGCTGATTCCAGTATTAAACACAAAAAATGCCTTGAGGCACATATATTGACATGTATATGTATCGAGACAGCCCTAGCAACAAAAGAACAGAAGATTGTTGAACGTTCATAGGATTACAAATCGCATTTCGTGGTGTGAGCGAAAGGAAACAAATTAAGTGTGTAATCTTAGGGGGGTTGTGAATTTGAGTGGACTGAAATATGTAATTAAAAACTTAATATTTCAGCATCATAGATGAACTTAATAATGAAATATGGGAGTCATACAAGGTGGTTATTCTAAACAAAAAAAGCGTCATATATATAACACTTCACTAACATAATAAAGTAAGTATTCCATAACTGTCAATGTTTTTCTTTTTTAAAACAAGTAATTATATGGAAATTATTCATGCATATACTGGACCGTTGCGGATATTGTCCTCCAAACTTGTAAACGGAGATTGATTATGCTGAACGGCCACCGTCGAGTGGTAGGTATCATAATATGGGCGATAGCGCCTGATCGCTTCCTCGTCCGTATCCGCCAGATACAAACTCCCGACTCCGGCACCAATTACAGCCTGAGCCGGGTCATGACCGTAATAAGCCAGCCGTTCACGGTAATGATCAATTAACGCTTTATACTTTGCCTGAGGATGGAAAGAATTTGAGAAAAATAACTATTTTCTGTATTGAGCAGCCAGCTCTGTCGATAATGTGCTGGAGGCACTACCATGCCATATTGGAATTTGCAGTTGGTAGGGGCGAGGCTGTGTCGTGACCTGATGCAACGGGATCGATAGTTGCCCTCCCACGTGACTTCTTCCTCACTTCAGAGCCGTTCAGAACCAGCGGAGGCGAAGACGACAAGAAAAGGCGCACCATGCCGCTCCCCCACACCATACGCATCAAAACCAAGCTCCTCTGCGAGCACAGCCTGCTTGATTACATTTTGGAATTTTTGCTGCGAACTCCAGGTTTCTCCGGTAATCGCATTAGGCAGATTAGCCATTAGGCTGAACAATACAAACTTCATTCGCTCCAAGCCCCTTTCGGCTAACGAATCGGCTTCGTCCGTTCCCGGTGATCTGGTCTAATTTCGGTTAGCAGTCTCGGCTTCATTTTTTTCACGAATGTAGGTGGAGAATAATTCAGGATTCACCACTTTACGCAGTAAATGCATCGTCCCGTCCCCTGTTCCATGGTCAAAAGCATGGATACGTTCATATCCCCACCGCTCATACATGGATAGCAAATAGGGATGCTTTTCCGCTGTCGCCAGTGTCACTGCAGGAGCTCCCACCTGATCACAAATAATCGTTTGCTCTACCCAGTTCAGCAGTTTTTTTCCATATCCTTTGCCCTGAGCAGCCGGGTCCACGGCAAACCACATCACAAACGGTAGATCGGTTATAAAATCAAGGGCTCTATTTTTCAGATGGCTAACGGTAGCTTGAATGACACCATCGACCTCCAGCACATAGCAATCATTATTTTTAATGTTTTCTTGAATGAGAGCAACGTCTGCCTGAGCGGCAGGCCATTGAAGCTCCAACTGCCGAATTGTTTCATACGCCTCATACGTCACATACTGCAATCTTTCTGCGTCCTCTTGGAGTGCCAGACGATAGATTTCGCTCATACTAACCCGCCTCCCTATAGTGTTGTTATACAACTCGTAAATCACTACTTAACTAATCCTATATATTTAATCAGATATAAAAAGTTAACATTACTGTAGCATGCTTAACATCCAGCAACAAATTAATTTTTTCTATAACTCCATTTAATATAACAATACCCCTTGAAAGATGGAAATTCCGTGAATTAAAATCAAAATCAAAGTCAACGCAAAAAAGCCCGAAATCCGGGCTCCTTTACTTTCTAGACTAATAACATGCTGGCCATATCCCTGGCATTCATACGCAACATGTATGCTTTGTTATTCCGCAGGGGCTGTAAAGCTGCGTTTGGCAAACTCGCTGTCCAGCATATAAAAAGCGTTACTGTCTCTTTCAATGCGCTTAAGCTTCTGGATAACACTGTCGAACAGGGCTTCCTCTTCGACTTGCTCATCAATAAACCATTTCAGGAAATGGATCGTTGCATGCTCGCGTCCATCCAGGGCCAAGTCAGCCAAATGATAAAATTTCTGTGTGTTTTGCTGCTCATGCTTGTAGCCATGCTCAAATACGTCCAACATGGAATCATAGCTGTTTTTGGGCTCCGGTAATGCTGCCAATGTGGCGCGTCCTCTACGGTCATTGATGTATTTATACAGTTTCATGGCATGAAACCGTTCCTCCTCAGCTTGTACCAGGAAGAAGTTTGCAAACCCATCCAGACTTTCACTGGAGCAATAAGCAGCCATCGCCAGATATACGTGAGCGGAGTAAAATTCAAAGTTCATTTGCTCATTCAGAGCCTGTGCCAAATTGTCATTCATGTCTCAGGTCACCTCGGTCATGTATGTAGTGATGTAACGATCATAGTGTACCACGAATCCGATAACAAAAACGAGCGCAATGTGAGTTTTTTGCACGCTCCCATTGCGCCCGCATCATCCAAGATTATTTTACATTCAAGGCTCCAGACCCCAGATGCGCTTGTCGTTCATATACAGAGGCGTTTTGTCCCAATCTGTATAAGACGTTGTGGTCGCATCATAGGAAAAATCATCACTTTCGTTATAGTTGCTCCAGTCCGTCTTGTTCATGCGAATCTGAATATCACCTGTGTCTGCCCCTGCTGCCAGACTTCCCGCACCTGCTCCAAACGAGATTTCCAGGTAATAATCCGCACCCGCAACAGCTTTATCCAGTTTCACAAAACGTCCCTGAACGTTGCTGCTACCCACTTGTGCAAAGTCACAATGGAATTCCTGCGGCTTATCTCCGTCTACAGTAAAGTAGTACCGTAGCTTGACATTTTTCAGATCGACAGCCTCTTTCCCCTTGTTGACTACACGGAACAGCGGACGAATCTGATTATCTGTCGGGTTCGAGTCGCCCACGCGGTATTGGGCAATCATATCTCCTGTTGCCGGAATCGGCGCTGCTGTCGGCTTGGCGCTGACCTCGGCAGAATCCGGGCTCGTTCCCAAAGAATTAGTCGCACTGGCTACATAATAATAAGTGGTTTCATTCACCACTCCTGTATCCTTGTAAGTGCTGTCTGTTACCGTTGCTACCGTGGCATATGGGCCACCACTGGTTGTAGAGCGCTTGATCGTGTAGCTATCGGCACCCGTCGCTTTGCTCCAGGTTAGTGTAACCTGAGCATCCCCAGCGCTTGCCTTCACATTTGCCGGAGCTTTGGGAGCTGTCGGCTCGGCTGGTCCACTACCGTTAATGAGACGGTCATACTCGGCATAAGCTGTCGCCATATCCACTTGAGACCAGAAACGGTGATACGTAAATTCTGGAGCACCCTTATCCCATTTTTTCGTCTGATTGTTCCAGGAGGACGTGTATTTATCCTTAAGGTAGGACCATTGTGGGTCCTTCGTAATGTTAGGCCGAATGTCGGTATAGCTGGAATACGTACCATTGCCGCCCTTGGACGGATCGGAGGCTGTAGCATCTGCTCCAGGGATCGTGTTGCCTTGTCCCGTTTTTCCAGTCCAGCCGTTCGGAATATACACTTCTTTCGTGAAATAACGATAATATTCGTCACGCGGTTCCTTCGCTGCAATGCCTACACCATCGTTATAGCCCCATGCAGCATCAAGCAAAGCTTTGGACAGATCCTTGGCTTCCTTGCCTAGTTCGGAATAGTCTCCTTTTTCAGCTTTCGTTCCGGCAGCAAAGAAAGTAAGCGCTTTAACATAGCTGCCCAGCACCCCCACATCCTGTCCCGGGGTTTTCGTTACGACATGCAGATTGGCATTGCCCTTATGGCCGGCTAATCCGCTCCAGGTATCTGGCTTCCCGCTCCATTCCAGATTGCCTGGCAGCCAGAACTCGCCTTTAGCCGCTGTAGTGGCTACCTTCGGATTTTTACCACCCAGAATACGCTTGCCTTGAGCGTCCAAATAGTATCCCTGTGCGTCAGTCACAGGACGTTCGTTGGCAAATGCATAGCTCTTGGACCACGCTACCCAGTTTTCTGTCACTTGCTTAGCCATTTTAAACTGATCGGATGAAGTATCGCCCTTCTTGGCTAAAATATAATACAGCTCGGCAACCCGCTCGACAGGCCAAGCCTGCATCCCAAACCAGTTGTTGGATGGGGGATCTTGGTATACGGGAGCGCCTGTATAAGCCATTCCATAGAAGGTGCTCGTGCCGGAAGGATACGCCTTGTAAGCACCATCCCAGCTATTTGTTGCCCCACCTGCAATGGCTCCCTCATCGGATTGCAGCCATGTATAGAACTCCAGCTGGCGCTTCAGCGAGGTCGCCCAGTCCTGTCCCGCCGTTGGTGAATTCGGTATTAATCCGCCATCCTTGTCGGATAAGGCGTAGGCTGCAACGACATTCTGGTAGCCCTGATGCGCATGGCTGGCGCCAATCCGCCAAGCCCAGTTGCCGCTTTGGCCCAATCCGCCGCCCCATGACGTATACCATGCCATCAGATAATGGCTGGCATCCTTGCCGGAACCCGCGGTTGGCGTTCCGTTGGAAGCGCTCCCGATTTTTTGGAAGTATTTATCGTACATACCGTAGCGTAAATAGTCTCCCATCTTTTTCGCTTTATCCAAATATACCGGATTGTCATATCCCAGTTCTTTAGCCCAGTACATCGCTTGAACTGCCCGTGCATCCGCATCGGTGGCATTCGTGTAGCGCCATTGCTGTGCAGGAGCATTGTTTTCCTTGGTGAACAGGCTCATGAAGCCTTCATTAGTTTTACCAAATTTTTGATTATCCTGCGATGGATGCGGGACGGCCTCCCAGACCGATTCCTGTTCCCCGCGTTGGAAGGTGTTCACATAGGTCGCCGTATGCGACGGATTCAGCAGATTTCCAAAGCCATACCAATTATCCACGTCTAGCAGCCAATGCATCAGATAAGTCTGATTGTTGCCATAGGTCGCCTTCAGCTCTGCATCCAGCGGGTCCTTTCCACCACTATACTGACCACTCAGACGGCTTGGATATTGATCAGGCTGCGGATACTCTGCTGCATAGGTGGCGGGGCTATTGGGGTTGTAGTTGCTCATCGTAGGCTGTTCTTCCTTGCCATCCCCTTCATTAACGGGAATAATGTATTTCTCCATGTTGTCCCAAGCGGATTCCAAATGTTCCCAATCCCCGGTATAATGACCATACAAAACTTCCAGCCACATCCAGTAGCTATAGGCTTCCGAGGTCGTTAAGTGTCCGTAGTCCGGGGCCTCACTCATGAGTGTTTCAACGGAGTGATAAGGAATGCCTTCCTTTGAAAAATATCCACTGGCCGGGTCCTTCAGTTGTTTATACAATTGAAGAAAGCGTGTCGATTCCGGTGTTGCAGCCGATGCACGATCAGGTTCAGCCTGAAATATGCCCAAGGTTAGCGGAAGTATCAAAACAGCTGACATGACCATAGAGACAGATTTCCTGAACACAGATTTTCTTCTGATCACTTTTGCATTCATCCTCTCCATTATCAATTTTGGCCCTGCACAAGATTTTGTTCCGAAAAACGATAGCACAAAAAGACAGCACCATCACCTCACTTTCCCATAAAAAAGGTGGAGGACGCGCTGTCCATAGCTCCAAATTCTTCACATTGGCCCTGGGGAAAATATAACATATTAGCTGACAAATGGGAGTCGAAAAATTCAATATGTTTGGAGTTTAACTTGGAAGATTGACGAAATCGCTTCAAATCGGTACTATTTCACAAGGAGGCGTTAAAACATGAAAATTTTGCTATTGCTTGGTTGTATCGTGATGTTTTTAGCCGTAGCTCTGGGAGCGTTCGGGGCACATGCATTGAAAAAAAGACTTTCCGCAGACATGATGAGCATATTCCAGACAGGTATTCAATATCAAATCGCACACGGACTGGGTTTGCTGCTGCTTGGAGTTCTTGCAGGCAACCTTGTCCATACTTCTCTCATCGTAACCGCAGGCTGGGTTATGCTGGTGGGCATTCTCCTGTTTTCCGGCAGTCTGTATGCCCTTAGCGTGTCCGGTGTGAAAAAGCTTGGAGCAATCACCCCGATTGGCGGGCTGGCTTTTTTGGCAAGCTGGGTGATTGTTATTGTGGCGGTTGTGCAAGGCTAAACAATGATAAAGAAAAGAGACTTGGAAAAGTAGACGCTTCCAAATCTCCTGAACAATTCCCGAATATGAAAGAATAATATTACTTTGTGTGTACTTTTTGCTGCTGAGCCGCTAACCGATGACCTTCGATATAGCGTTTGGATTCAGCCATCTCATGCTCCTGAGCAGCTTCCATAATAATATGGACCCCCGGCTTGTACTGTTCCAGCAGTTCCATATACAGGCCATAGTTCATGTCACCAAAACCCGGCGGTACCGTCTCAATCTCACCTGACGATGACAAACGCCGGTCTTTGGCGTGCGCTGCGATAATCCGAGGTCCCAACAGTTGGAAAGCTTCGCGGATGATCTCATCCTGCTGCGCCAGGTTTTCCGTTTTCAGCAGATTACCTGGATCAATCACAACACCGATGTGGGAAGATGGTACTTCCTCCAGAAAGGTAGCCAGCTCTACGGCTGTTCCGACCAAATGATCGTTAGCAGCTTCCAATCCTACGAATACGCCCCACTTCTCCGCTTCATCTGCTAATTCACGTACAACTTCCTTTACAACTCTCCAGTCTCGTTCCGTATAGGCGGTACCATCCTCATTGCGTCCGACTTCAGCTGCAACCATCGGTGCTCCTAACAGACCCGCATATCGGATCAGTTCTTTGAAGCGCTCTACATTTTCACGCAGCAATTCCTCATCCTGTACAAAAAAATGCAGATAGCACCCGAGCACTGATATAGATACTCCATGCTTACGAAATTCCTCTGCGATAGACAGTGCCAATCCGGGGTTGAACTTGCCCGGTTTATTAAAATCCACATCACTGATTGCTCTCCACGGAGCCAGCTGGACATGAGTAAAGCCCGCTGCGCCTACCTTTGCAGCCAATTCGCGATAAGGCAACTTGCCAAACAAATGTGCCAATACACCTACTGTCACTAAAAATCACCTCTTGTTTTTATTGTTGTATTCTACTTGTCACTGCACTCTGCTCCAAGGTCTCATTGATGATATTCGTAATCCGTTCCACTTCATCATGAATAAAAAAGTGTCCCCCATCAAAGGTAAACATGCGAAAATGCTGATCCGTATGCTGTGCCCACGCCTCCGCATCTTGCAAGGTCACCGTGTTATCGGCCAGTCCCGTCAAAGCGGTGATAGGACAATGTAAAGGCACGGCTTTAGCCATGTACTTATACATCTCGACAGCTTTGAAATCCGCTCTTAACACCGGCATAAAATAGTCGTACAATTCCCGATTGTCAAAAATGGCTTCCGAAAGCTGACCATACCGCTGCAAATGCGTCCTGAACTGATCTGCGGGCAGATCATGTAACCACGGGAGATCTCTTGGGACATGCGGTGCCCGTCCACCAGAAACGAACAAATGAGCAGGCTTGCCATATCCGCCGGCCACCAGCTTGTAGTACAGCTCGAATGCGATCATCGTCCCCATACTATGTCCGTATATGGCATAAGGATCGCCGGGGGCTATCTCTTGGTTGATCTTGTGCAGTAGATCTTCGCTCATCTCCTCAATGCTATCCTTTAGCGGTTCCCCAGAACGAATACCTCTGCCCGCCAATTCCAGTGGAACAAGCTTAATATGCGGATGCAGCAGCTTTTTCCATTTGAAGCTGACCGACGCCGATCCGCCGGCATAGGGGATGAAAAACAATGTGATAGGTGCCATTCTTGCAACCTCCTGCCTTGCTGAGTCCTAACTTTTTCATTTTAGCATAAAAAGGGATATTTACCCATTTCAAATATTTTGCAAATTCAAGAAAAAAGGTCGAGGAAATCAAGCATCTCTCGCTTCGAGCAGGAAATGTCTTCCTTAAGGAAGAACGGCTTAATGTTTGAATATAATCATGTGTTGGGCCTTTTATTTTTTCAATTCGAGAGGAGTTCTGCGCCATGAAGTACGGTTTCTTCGATGATGCTAATCAAGAATATGTCATCCACACCCCTCAAACCCCTTATCCCTGGATTAATTATTTAGGCAATGAACGATTTTTCGGACTAATCTCCAACACTGGCGGCGGCTATGTATTTTACCGGGATGCTCGCTTACGCCGCTTAACACGTTACCGGTACAACAATATCCCTGTCGATAACGGCGGTCGCTACTTTTATGTTTATGATGACGGGGATTATTGGACTCCAGGGTGGATGCCGGTCAAACGGGAGCTGGAGCAGTATGAATGCCGCCATGGACTTGGCTATACCTCAATTATGGGGGAACGGAACGGTATTCGGGCTACGCAGCTGGCTTTTGTGCCTCTATCCTTTGACGGCGAGGTTCATCAGGTCAAGCTTCAGAACACATCGTTACAGACTAAAAAGATCAAACTCTTCTCGTTCGTGGAATTTTGCCTGTGGAACGCCTATGACGATATGACCAACTTTCAACGCAACTTGAACACGGGAGAGGTCGAAATACAAGACTCTGTCATTTATCACAAAACGGAATACCGTGAACGTCGTAATCATTATGCTTTTTTCTCTGCTAATCGTCCGCTAGCGGGTTATGATACAGACCGTGAAGCTTTTCTAGGGCTCTACAACGGACTGGATCAGCCTCAGACAGTCACCGCAGGGCAAGCTTCTAATTCTATTGCCAGCGGCTGGTCCCCTGTCGGATCGCATTGCATTGAGATAACGCTGGAGCCGGGCGAAGAAACAAGCTGTAACTTTGTACTCGGTTATGTAGAAAACTCGGAGGAAGAAAAATGGGAGTCTCCCGGGGTTATTAACAAAAAACAGGCACATGCCATGATTGCACAGTTTGCGGATGAAGCCGATGTAGAACGAGCCTTAAGTGAGCTGCGAACCTATTGGAACAATCTGCTGTCCAAGTATACCCTTCAAAGCCACGACGACAAGCTGAACCGAATGGTGAACATATGGAATCCGTATCAATGTATGGTTACGTTCAATATGTCGCGTTCCGCTTCGTATTTCGAATCCGGCATCGGACGTGGTATGGGCTTCCGGGATTCGAATCAAGATTTGCTCGGCTTCGTCCACCAAATACCGGAACGGGCACGGGAACGGATTATCGACATCGCCTCTACTCAATTTGAAAACGGTGGAGCTTATCATCAGTACCAACCGTTAACCAAAAAAGGAAATCACGAGGTTGGCGGTGGCTTTAACGACGATCCGCTGTGGCTTATTGTCGGTACCGCTGCGTATATCAAAGAAACGGGAGACTTTGGCATACTGGACGAACAAGTGCCCTTTGACGGGAATGTAAAGCATTCGGCTACGCTGTTTGAGCATTTGAAGCGTTCTTTTTACCATGTTGTGGGCAATCTCGGTCCGCATGGTCTTCCTCTCATTGGCCGGGCTGACTGGAACGACTGTCTGAATCTCAACTGTTTTTCCGCTACACCAGATGAGTCCTATCAAACAACACAGAATTTGGAGGGCCGAATAGCCGAATCCGTGTTCATCGCCGGACTATTCGTATATACAGGACCGGATTTTGTTGAGCTTTGCAAGCGCAGAGGATTGGATGAGGAAGCAGCAACAGCTCAAGCACATGTAGATCGTATGCGAACAGCCACATTGGAGCATGGTTTTGACGGTGAATGGTTCTTACGTGCTTATGACCATTATGGAGACAAAATAGGCAGCAAGGATTGTGAGGAAGGCCAAATTTTCATTGAACCTCAAGGCTTTTGTGTCATGGCAGGAATTGGCGTTGAAGAAGGCCTGGCTCAAAAAGCTCTCGATTCAACACGTGATCGGCTGGAAACTCCCTATGGCATTGTGCTGCAAAATCCGCCTTATTCCCGCTACTACATCAATCTGGGTGAAATCTCATCTTACCCTCCCGGGTATAAGGAAAATGCGGGTATTTTCTGTCACAATAACCCGTGGATTATGATGGCGGAAGCCGTAATAGGACGTGGGGATCGTGCTTTCGAACTGTATAGCAAAATTGCTCCGGCCTACCTGGAGGACATCAGCGACATTCACCGCACCGAGCCGTATGTGTACGCTCAAATGATTGCGGGTAAGGATGCTGTTCGTGAAGGCGAAGCCAAAAATTCCTGGCTGACGGGTACAGCAGCATGGAACTTTATAGCTATTACTCAATCCATCCTCGGTATCCAGCCGGAATGGGACGGTCTGCGTATTGATCCGTGCATTCCTGCAGCTTGGAACGAATTCACAGTCACCCGCGTCTTCCGCGGCGATACCTACGTGATCCATATCACGAATCCACAGCATGTCTCCAAGGGTGTAGCTACAGTTACCGTAGACGGCACCGTCCTTACGAATAATATTCTGCCGGTTGCAGGAGGCGGGGCTATCCACCAAGTAAAAGTGTTGATGGGCTAACAAGTTCAAGTCCTTCAAAAAAATTAGCTTCAACTTCACCACATAGTATCTTATAATACGAGAATGGCTAAAGATACATTAAGTGTGGTGACATCATGAACAAGACAAAACGGCTTACTCAAACCATGGATTACAAAACAAAACAAGCCCGCTGGGTACGTAGAATGTTATTACTGTACTGGATGATTATAGCTGTACATTTTATCGTCCAGCTGGGCAGCTACTTATTTCTTGATTACCCCACTTCGCTTTATGGATTTTACGTCGGAACCCTTATTGTTCCCACGCTAATCATGAGTGGTTCCAACTTGCTTGCAGAGATTATCCATTTTAAATTTAACAAGTATTCATTTGTCATCCTGTTTATGGCGAGCACCGTCATTTGCTGGATGATCATTCGCCTAAACTATGATATTAGGATTATTACAGCGTTGTGCTTGTTGCCTATTTTCTCTTCTATCCTGTTCTTCAATCGTCGCTTAATATGGCTTTCCTTTGTATTACAAGTAGTCGTCTTTTTTCTGTTGCTGGCAGTAGATGGATCATTCCGTACCTACTTGTCAGACTTTGATATCGTGGCGATTCCAACATTTTTGATTATGTCCACCTTTATGGCTCTCATTATTCAGGCCAGCGGTCGCGATTTGTTAGTGGATTTGTACAAAACGAAGCGCGCCCAGCAGGAATTAATGATCAGTAACGCGATTATCAGCAAAATGTCAATGACCGATGGTCTGACGAACCTCTACAATCATTTGTCCTTTCAAAACTTTTATGAAAAAGCACTCGAATATGCCGAACAAGGCGCGATCATCCATCTGGCGTTAGTGGATATTGATAATTTCAAAAAGATCAATGACACTTACGGACATCAGTTCGGAGATAAAATTTTGGAAGGCATCTCGCAAATCATTACAGAACAGATTACAGCGAATGACATTGCGGCCCGCTATGGCGGTGAGGAGTTTGCTATTTTGATGTTCGAGCATACTTTCGAGGAAGCTTATCAGATCGTCGAGAACATCCGGCGTGAAGTGGAGAAGATGACCTTTCAGGAGAAAATGCAAATTGTTTCCGTAACCGTAAGCATCGGATTGAAAAGCTATACAGAGGATATGAACAAAGACAAAGATGTATTTTTTCAGGAAACAGATGACTATCTATATCAAGCCAAGCGCTCCGGGAAAAATAAAATTGTTGCTCTTAATCATATCGCTTAATGTAAAAAAACACTTCATTTAATGAGACTCCGGCATGAGCTTGCCGGAGTTTTTGTATGTAGAGTTTAAAATTTAGAAGAGTTGACAATCTTAATAGTTGAAACTAAAATGGTTACATATACATTGGTTATTTACTTACAAAAAATAAGTTTTAAGGAGATGGTTTTATATGTCAACACTCGTTATTGTCGTTCACCCTGATCTTGCGGAATCTCGCATTAACAAAAGATGGGTGCAAGAACTCAAGAAGCAATCCGGCGTGACCGTTCACAACCTGTATGAAGTATATCCGGATGAGCAAATCAACGTCGTCCAGGAGCAGGAACTGCTAGAGCAGCATGACCGTATCGTTCTGCAATTCCCTCTTTACTGGTATAGCACTCCTTCCCTGCTGAAAAAATGGCAGGATAAGGTTTTAACCTACGGCTGGGCTTATGGAAGCGAAGGGGGCAAGCTACAGGGTAAAGAGTTATTGATCGCCTTGTCTGCTGCCAGCGTTGAGGAAAACTATCAACATGACGGACGGAACAGGTATACGATCGAAGAACTGTTGAGACCTCTGGAAGCTACAGGCCATTTGATTGGTGTCAAATTGCTCCCTTATTTCGTACAATATGGTACTGCAGTATTGACCGATGAGCAACTAGAGCAATCCGCACAAAAATACGCGCAAACGGTTATTTCTTAATTTTCTACTAGAAAGCCCCTTGGACGGCGCCCGCCATACCTGCTTTACAGCAGACGGCAGCTCCAGCCAAGGGGCTTTACTGATCGATTTACAACGTAACCAAGTTACTGGTTACCTGTGCCATACTTTCTTTAATAATGTTGCAGCCCTTATGCAAGTTTTCCAAGCTTATCGTTAACGCTGGCATAATTTTAATTACCGTGTCGTTACGCCCAGCCCGCTCAATAATGAGTCCTCTACTAAAACAGAGAGACGCTACCTCCTTGGCGAACACTTCTCCGAGATGGGACACATCAATCCCCCAGATCAGTCCCATGCCACGAATTTCAATAAGAGGATCCATCGTTTGGATATGTTCACGCAAGAACTGCTGAACAAAAGCCTCTTTTTCCTTCACTTGTGCTTCCAGCTCTACCGTATCTCTGAACTCCAGCGCAGCCTTTGCCCCGACGAAAGCAAGCTGATTTCCACGGAAGGTGCCGTTATGCTCACCCGGACTCCATATATCCAATTCTGGCTTCAGTAGCAACAGAGACATTGGCAATCCGTATCCACTGATCGATTTGGACAAAACAACCATATCAGGAACGATTCCCGCCCGCTCGAATGAGAAGAACGATCCAACCCGGCCGCAACCGACTTGAATATCGTCAACAATGAGCAAAATATCATGATCATCGCACAGCTGTCGCAAATCACGCAGCCATTCGGTCTCTGCAATATGAATACCGCCTTCAGCCTGTACCGTTTCCAAAATGATCGCGGCAGGCTTTTCCACACCCGAATGGGTGTCTGTTAAAAGCTGCTCCATATACAAAATGGTATCCATTCCGTTAAATGTGCTGTTATAAGGTATGAAGGTAACATTGTTCAGGGGAACCCCTGCGCTCTCTCGCATGGAGTTGTTGCTAGTAATAGATAAACTGCCCAGCGACATCCCGTGGAACGCGCCCATAAAAGCAAAAATACCATTTCTTTTCTTCACCTTGCGTGCAAGTTTCAGTGCTGCTTCCACCGCATTGGTTCCCGTCGGTCCGCAAAATTGCAGCTTATAATTCAAGCCCTTGGGCTGGAGGATACGCTCTGAAAAAGACTCCATAAACTCTTGCTTGGCCGTCGTGTACATATCCAAACCATGCATAATCCGATCGGAAGTTAAATAATCCAATATCCGGTTTTTCATAAAATCATTATTGTGCCCATAGTTCAAAGCCCCTGCCCCGGCAAAAAAGTCAATGTAATCCTTGCCTGCCTCCGTGTACAGTACATCGTTTTTAGCTTTGTTGAAAACAACTGGAAAACTTCTGCAATAGGATCTTACATTGGACTCCAGCGCTTCGAATGTGTTCATGATCTCTCGTCCTCCCGCTGACCTGATTTTAAAAAAATACAAGCATGGAAAGCAAAAAAATGTAAATATGTAATCTAAATGAGTAGACAGTCTGAATTCACAATGGGATATCCACACCAAAGAATCATAAGTATGATCGCAAGAACAATTAAAGTACGAAAATTAAATACAGAGATAGCACATTGAGAGTAAGTTAGTAGAAGATTAAATAGTGGGTTTTTCTAAGAGGCCTATCAGAGGATGTCAACTCCTATGTAATAAAATACCATAATTTTCATTTAAGTCAATGCATGTTTCTGAGGTGTTTTGTTAAATTTTTGTAATTTAATATCAGAGGCTTGTAGTATATTGTTAAACAAATACGAAAAATGTCGTATTATAGTAATATATCTCGAAAATAGTACATTTCCATATCAAATAGATATACATCTGAACTGTTTGGCCACAGGATTGCCACAATAAATCTGATCTTTTGACAGACTGTACAAAGGAGTTTACTCTATCAAAAGAACCTGCCAAAAACTTATTGTAAACATTGCAGCTATCCTAACTATTTGGCTCGAATTTGATAGAAAGATAAGGAAATATCATCATGCCTAATGTTTTGATTATTGAAGATGACAATATGCTGGGAGATACCCTTTCCTTGTATTTAACAGGAGAAGACTACAACGTTACTCGAGTGGAACAAGCGTCTGAGGGTATTGCCAGGCTTGAGATCGTACAGCCCGATATTATTTTGCTGGATCTGCTGCTTCCAGATTTGGATGGTGTGAATCCCTGCCCACTGATACGCAAGCATACGGACGTGCCGATCATCGTGATTTCTACAGAAAACAACATATCAGAGCGCATTCGTACACTTACGTTGGGAGCAGATGATTATATTTGCAAGCCTTTTAGTATGCAAGAGCTAAAAGCACGGATAGAGGCTCTTTTCCGTCGTATTGAAATCACGCGCTTGCAAGGAAGAGGCAGAGCATCTGAACCTGAAACGGGCATTACTTTGGATCTACCGAGAAGAATGATTACCGTTAACGGACAGAATGTGGAGACAACATATTCGGAATTTGAGCTCATGAAGCTTTTTTATTTGAACCAGGGAATTGTATTCAGCAGGTATGCTTTGATTCAGGCTCTCCGTGGCACAGACTCCTTTATTAATGAGAGGGCTGTAGACGTACATATTAACCATTTACGCAGAAAAATCGAAAAAGACCCTAAGAAACCGCAATTGATCAAGACCATCTGGGGAATCGGCTACAAATTTATGCAATAACACGGTCAGCTCCAGGGAAGTGATGACTTGATTTGGTTAATATCCTTCTGAACCGTGCTCAGATGCTCTTTCCAGTCTGGATACAGTTCTCCTGTTGAGGTTTGATTGCTGCGCTTCAATGCCTTTTCCAGCTCTATTACCTTTGCCAGCAACTCAGGCGCGCACAGGTTCCCCGTTCCTCCCTTAAGCGAGTGGATTAATCGAAGAGCAGAAGATAACTGCCCATTGTCCATTTTTCTCACAACTCTTTTATCGAGATACTGGTATTCCTGTATCCATTTGTAAAGGGCAAATTGAAAAATATACACCTTGCCATCCATACCTGCTATCGACTGCTCAGCGTGAATACCATGTAAATCTTGCAGCCACGCTAAATTAATCCAGCTAGTTAACACTCTAGCAGCGGTCAGTTCATGGACAGGCTTGAGCAACACGGCATTAATACCGGCACGAAGACAAACTTCCTGTTCATGCTGCACAGCATCAGCGGTAAAAGCGATAATGGGAAGCCTGTTAAAAGCTTTGTTTCTCCGAATATGTCTGGCCGTCTCAAAACCATCCATCTCTGGCATATGCAGATCAAGCAGCACCATATCCCAGTAACGCAGTTCCAGTAACGCCATTAGTTCTCTTCCGTTCGTGACCATCGTTACCTCAAAGTTACGCTCTGCTAAAAACTCGGTAATCACCACCTGGTTAATTTCGTTATCCTCTGCTATGAGAATTTGATACTTCTGTGTTGTATCCCCCATCTCATTGCGGGAACTCATCGTCGCATGAGTCTCCAGAGTATTACCATCTGCAGGCACTGACTGTTCCTTCTTCCAGCAGAGAACCTCCAGCAGAGCGTTCCGGGTAACGGGCTTGGACAAAAAGGCATCTACCCTATGATCCATGTCCCCAGTAGCTATTGCTTCCATCTGAAACACGGTTGTAAGTCCAATGACCTGAGTTATCTGCCTATCCAGCATTTGAAGCCATTGCCTCCGTGGTTCCAGTTCTCTAAAACCTTCCATCCCCATATCAATCATAATAAAATCAAAATGCTCACCCTTTTGAAAAGCATCCACACTTTCTTGAAAGGATGAAATAGTGAATGTTTTTAGCCCCAAATCTTGCAGTAGTTCGTTCAAACTGTACCTCACCAGTTCATGCTGCGCAACAATTAAGGCTTTGCCGTCTATTTGTTTTTCTATTCGTGTGCTTCCCGCATTCAATTCCCCGGTATCCAACTCGACATTAAAGTAAAATTGACTGTACTCTCCTAATCGGCTTTTCACCTCTACATTCCCGCCCATAGCTTCAGCCAAATGCTTGCTAATGGCCAACCCCAGCCCGGAGCCCCCATATCTACGGCTGGTTGATGTACTCGCCTGGGTAAAAGGAATGAATAGCTTGTCCATACACGTCTCGGAAATTCCTATGCCCGTATCTTCTACCATAAAAGAAACACCTACCCGTCCGTCCTGCTGACTTAGCATTTTTACCTGTAACAATACATGTCCCTGATCCGTAAACTTGATGGCGTTGGTCAGAAGATTTAAAAGCACCTGCTCCATTCGAAGCGGGTCTCCCTTGAACCTTTTCGGTAATGCCGGGTCCGTTATAAATACGACCTCTATTTCCTTATTTTCCAGCAAAGTTCCAACGGTATCTGCGAGATGCCGAAGCATTTTTTCCGGCTCGAATTCTATCTTTTCCAGTTCCAAACTGCCGGCTTCCATTTTGGAAAAATCCAACACGTTACTGAGCATGGATGAAAGGGTACGCGAGGAGGCAAGAAGCTTGTGGAGGTAATCTCTTTGAACGGCAGTCAGTTCAGTCTTATTCAATAGCTTTGACAGACCGATAATTCCATTCAGCGGGGTGCGGATTTCGTGACTCATATGAGCCAAAAAAATGCTTTTCGCATGGTTAGCCTCGTCCATCTCCTTTCTCTTCTGCTCAGAGACTTTATACTCCGTAATATCCAACACGTGACCGATAACATGCCTGGTAATCCCGTCCTCCCTAACCGGATGTAAGGTAATGAGAGCCGAATATTCCCAAAACTCCAATTCAAATACGGTCCGATCACCGAACCAGGCCTGTTTGTAGTATTGACTAAGCTGCTCCATCGTTTCAGAGGAAAGCTCCAAAATGTCCCCGAGACGCTTCACATGCTCCCTTTTATTGTAGTTGACTTGCATATTCAGACCCACGCGCTCCAGCACTTCACCTTCAAGCAGTCTATAATAAAATTCATCACCACTTTTCTCCAGCCTAAAAGTAAAACCTGGTTGAACCCGAAGTAAATTCAGCAGATCACGGTCTTTGTTTAACAAACGTTGTCCATATGTATACTTAGCGGTGGTTAAAGCGTGCACAAACAGAGTCATGAACATTAGACCAATCCCTAGCTCCAGCACGCAGGTCAGCAGTGTTTTATCGCTTATGCCAAAATATAAGAATAGAATTCCTACCACTCCATAAAAAACAACTGTGATCGCCTGACGAACAAGCTGACGCTGAAAAATCAAAACTAACAATAATATCAAGATAGCACATAGCACTAATTCTCGAACCAAGTGTTCGCCCCCTTATAATCTTCCGTGTTTTGTGAGATATATCGAAAATATAAAAAAACTCAGGACAGATTCCTTATGCCATAAGGCTTAAAGAACTGTCCCGAGCATTCATTGTACTATAGATTCCATAGGGTTCAAGCTCGTTTTAATATTTGAAACGACGGATCATCACCTTCAAATCAGCAGCCATCGTTGAAAGCAACTGTGCAGAAGCTGATATTTCCTCCATAGAAGCCAGCTGCTCTTGTGAGGAGGCGGCGACTTCCTCAGATGTGGCGGCATTACCGGTTGCAATCGTCGCCAGCTCGTTGGCTGTCGCTGCAATCTCTTGTACACTGGCTGATATTTGCTGTGCAATCGCAGCGACCTCCTCTACCTGAGGCGTTGTCTCTCGAATGCCTTCCATCGCATGACCCAGCTTGACAATGGTTGCTTTGGAAATCTGCAGTCCATCCTGCACCTCAGTCGTAACCCTGTCCATCGTCTTCACTGTTGTTTCGGTTTCATGCTGAATTTCGGCAATCAAGGTGGCAATCTGTGTGGCGGATGTCTGAGACTGCTCTGCCAGCTTACGCACCTCATCAGCAACGACGGCAAATCCTTTTCCATGATCACCCGCTCTGGCTGCCTCAATAGCTGCATTTAAGGCCAGCAGGTTTGTCTGATTGGAGATATCGCCGATAACCTTCGTAATTTCACCGATTTCATGAGAGCGGGCTTGCAAGGTTTGAATCATATGGTTGGAACGCTCTACTGATTGATGAATGGAATTCATTTGCTCGCCTGTCTGCTCAACAGACTTTCGTCCTTCCTCGGCTTGCAAGGCAGATCGTTTGGCCAAATCGGCTACCGAAATCGAGCGTTCAGCGATTTGGGTGATTCCTTGTGCAATTTCATCCAGTGCCACCGAATTATTTTCCAGCCCTGTAGTCTGCTTCTCTGCACCACTGGCAATTTCTTGCACAGCCTGGGACACCTGCTCACTTGCAGCACTGGTTTGTTCCGCGCTTATTGTCAGTTCATTCGAAGAAATTGCGACATGATCTGCACTGTTCCCTACGTTCTGAATGACAGATCGCAAGTTATTCTGCATATTTTGAAAAGCCACTCCTAATTCTCCGATCTCGTCCTCGCTCTTTACTTGAATGTCCTGTGTCAGATCTCCGGCGCTCACATTTACCGCTTGTTCTTTTAACTTTAAAATCGGTTTGATGATGGAACGGATCAGGAAATAAACGATGATAATACCAATCACAAGACAACCGACGATGGTTAGTAAAGTGCTGATCAAAATCGGTCCTGCTGCTTCATCGACTTCAGACAAATACAGCGTTCCGCCTATCTTCCAGCCAGTCAGCTTGTTAGTCGCATAGTTCATATATTTGGGCTGGCCTTCATACTCATACTCGTATTCACCAGTATCGCTCTGAAACATGCGTGATTCAATATCTGTAATTTTGGTGCCTGCTTCCTTCGTCGGATGAACAATGTAAGTATGGTTGCTGTCCAGCAATATGGCATAACCCTCATGACCTACTTTAATATTGTTCAGCGTCTCTTTAATACCACTAATTTTCAGGTCAATGCCAATAACACCCGATCCATCTGACGTTGCCCTAGACACCGTAACCGTCATTTGCTTCGAGCTTGCCGAAAGATAGGGAGAACTAATCGCTGTCTTTGTTTGCTCCTTTATCGCTTTATCGTACCAAGGTCTGACTCGTGGATCATAATTATCCGGTAGTTGCTTCTTTGGATAGGTTGTAAATTTACCGTCCTTCGTACCATAAGAGATGGATTCTGCTTCAGGATGGAGTGCAGCATATTGCTTAAAAAACTCTTCCAGTTTTGCCGCTTGTTCCTCCGTCTCTACCCGATTGCCTTTTAGTCTTTCCGCAAAATATTCTGCGTCATGCACTTTGGGTTCAATGGTACTATCAATAATAAAATTAGTACGGATGATGGCCTGCTCGGCACTTTCTTCAATCTGGTTTCGAATCTGCTGACTGGCGCTCACAAACGACAAAGCCCCCACGATCATGGACGGTATAATCAGAAATGCAATAAAGGCGACCATTAGCTTCGTTTTAAAATTCTTGCTGAGCATCCTTGCGACTAGCCACTTTTTTCCCGAAAACTTCTTCATTAATGAACATCTCCATTTCCTAATCTGGATTTCCTACCCTATGTTGAACCTCTTCGTCTTGCCGATGATGACAATTACCCGACAGACTCTCTTTCACATTTTTCACATCTGCTGCTAAAACGCTTGGACATAAAAGATATAAACACGCTAGTTAAATAGGTATATGTACTTATTTTTGAAGACGGCAAGGCTGATCGGAACCGGTTCTTTGATATAATATACCTAAAAAATATTAAAAAAAATGCGTAGCACATGTTAAGAAAATATTAGTTTCATCTCACTATACCTACCTATTAACATGAAAATAATCCCCTTGAAGGTAGCAAACATAGGGTCATTTTCGAAAATCACCATATGCTTGCTACTCCCAAGGGGATTAGGTTCGATCGCTTTTATTCAGTTCAATCCAACAGCGCCTTCAGATCGTCAAGCCTAGTAACAGGTGCCTGACAGGCAAAATGTTCACACACATATACGGCTGGTTTGCCATCCACAAGATCGTAATCACGGATATAAGGAACCGTATCTGCAATCTCCGACTGTCCTTCATCCTTCAAAATAACGACCGTATTCGGCCTGAATCCAGCTCGAACCGCCTGAATGAACTGTACGGTCTGCGGATCATCCCTATGACCCACAATCACAATCTCCTTCGTCCTTCCCGTCGCATACAACAACGAACTGAGCAGCGCCGAGTAGCCTGACGGGTAATGAGCAACCATGCCGCCAAAAGCCTTAAACTGCTTGGCTGCATAGTCCTCCAATCCGGATTCACCCGTTAGCCGTGCAAGCCGAACAAAATTATGGGCCGCAATGCTGTTACCCGACGGAATGGCTCCGTCATAAATTTCTTTGGGTTTGGCAATCAACTGCTCGCTATCTGACCCATAAAAGAATAATCCGTCCCGTTCTTCATCCCAGAACAGGTCGATCATATCCTGATTAAGCGTCTGCGCCCGTTGCAGATATTGTACATCGAAGGTCGCTTGGTACAATTCGATCAGGCCCCACACATAAAAAGCATAATCATCTACATAGCCGGGATAAGCTGACTCGCCGTCCCGATAACGTGCCAGCAGCCGTCCGTCCTCCCGTCTCAAATGATTCCACAAGAACGTCTCAGCCTTCTGAGCCTGCTCTGTATATCTGGTATCTCCAAAAGCTTGCCCCGCCTTCGCCAAAGCAGCAATCATCAACCCGTTCCACGAGGTCAAAATCTTGTCATCCTTGTGAGGGTGAACCCGCTGCTCTCTGGCAGCAAACAGCTTGGCGCGTAGCTCACTGACCTTCTGCTCCAGTTCCTGTTCAGACAAATCATGCTTCATCCCGTAGGCTTCCAGATTGATATCAATCAGGTTCGGAATGTTATGTCCTTCAAAATTCCCGTAAGGTGTAATCCCGTACAAATCGTTGAAAAAGGCGGCATCCTCATCGCCTAGTACAGCCCTTACCTCGGAATCGTCCCAGACGTAGAATCTCCCCTCTTCTCCTTCGGAATCCGCATCCTCCGCCGAATAAAAGGCACCACCTGCATCCGTCATGTCTCTTGCGATATATGTAAAGATTTGTTCTGTAATCCGTCGGTACAGTTCCTTGCCTGTCACCTGCCAAGCCTCTGTATATGCGATGGCCAACAGAGCATTGTCATACAGCATTTTTTCAAAATGCGGCACCAACCATTTCTCGTCCACGGAGTATCGTGAGAACCCCATGCCTATATGGTCGTAGATTCCGCCCCGGGACATCGCATCCAGCGTCTTCTCTGCCATTTCCAGTGCCTGTTGATTCCCCGTATGCTGTGCATATCGCAGCAGAAAAGACAGGTTATGCGGAGAAGGAAACTTAGGAGCTTCCCCGAAGCCGCCATATTCCTTATCGAAGGTGTGGCTGTATTGATGGAAAGCTTTATTCAAGCTCTGTTCATCCAGTTCACCGCGATAACCCGCAAGCAAGTCCTGCCGCTCATGCTCGGTGAGCACCTGCTCACTCAGCTCCACTAGCTCTTCGGGCTGTTCTTTCCACCGGGTTCCGACCTTGTCCAGCAGCTCCAACAATCCGACACGGCCAAACTTCTGCTCCTTGGGCAAATACGTCCCCGCAAAAAAAGGCTTCTGATCCGGCGCCATCAAAATCGTCAGCGGCCAGCCTCCATGTCCAGTCATCGTCTGACAGATGGACATATAAATATGATCCACATCCGGACGTTCCTCCCGATCCACCTTAATGGATACATAATCCCGGTTTAATATCTCTGCAACCTCTTCATCCTCGAACGACTCTCTCTCCATTACATGGCACCAATGACAAGTGGAATAGCCGATGGAGAGGAAAATAGGCTTGTTATCACGCTTAGCAATTTCAAAAGCCTCATCTGACCAAGGGAACCAATTTACCGGATTGTGAGCATGTTGTAGCAAATACGGTGACTTTTCCTTGGCTAATCTATTGGGTTTGCTGCTAGTTGTCATGCGACATCACCTCTTCCATGGTTGGATTTGATGCTTGGTATTATTTTACCCTAAATGAGTGGTAAAAGTCGGAAGGGATGAAAAAAATAATATCAGATTAGAATTAATACATTGTTAAAAAGTATCAAGTACATCAGGCTTGTTTTTTATTTCGGGTGTAGTTAACGTTCTCTTCTTTAAAAGGAACTCAGCAAACCTGAAATGCATAGATGTAATATGTATTCAACTTTAAAATCTACATATCAGTTCATTTTTAGTCATAATATCTGGAAACTGTTTAAATTTCATTAATTCGTATCTGCAATTTTTCTATAAGTGCTGTTACTTGTTCAATGAGCTTTACTTTGTTATTCTCCAAAAATCCGAAGACTGAATTTACAATTTGATATTTCCGAAGCTGATCAAGACTATTCACAGAAACTTTCTTTAACTCAGGGATTCACCGTCTGGATCTAAAAACAAATTAAAATAGAAATATCAAGAACTATAATGTGAGTGCTCATGTCATGCATAATATTTTGGGGTCTCGATTGAGTTCTTCTGCTTTTCGTCCACATAGACAAAAGGATTATAATCCAAAATATATTTACAAAATATAGGATTTATTCTACTATTATTTCAAACAAAAGTCTTTTGTAATTTGAGTGTTTACAAAAATAATTTTAGGAGGAATTCGACATTATAAAGAATATCCTAATAGTGTCATTGTCAACTGCATTAATTTTATCTTTGTCTGCAGCGCCTTTTGGATATAACGGTTACATAACAAATGCGAAGCAATCGGTATTTGCAACTCCAACCAGTAGTCCTATGGATTTTTCACCTATAAATTCTGTGCATCATAGAGGGAAAAGTGCTTTTAAATACCCCTTCACTCTTTCTCCTCAAAACGGTAAAAAATTGAATATCTATGTTAAAAATAATGGTTCTTCGGCAGTTATTCTTAATGTAAAAGTCAATGATCAAGACTTCGGAGATTCAACTATTCCTGCGGGTGGTCAAAAAACTAGGAAATTCGAACAATTAGTTGGTACTGGCTTATCAGGTAACTATGAAGTATATGTATACAACAATGATGGCTCTCTCTACGACCTTAACATAAATGCTAGACAATTCTAAGGTACAGAGGTGCGAAATCGGCAACTGATCCCCTTAACTTCAAAATGATTGAAGACAAAACCGTCCTACAGTTTGATCGAGTATTCTGTTCATTTGGTCTATCCCCGTATAGAAATTCAAAACTTATTCCTCCTCATGGTTCGAGGGTGAAATAAGTTTTGAATTAAATGCATTCATCCAGATGAACAGTAATTCTTACAATTCAACTTCTTCCAATAAGCGGAAGACCATTTTTTTTCAGATTCATCTAAAATTCTAAATCCAGATATTTCATCTTCCTCTTTTCAGAGTTTCGAGAAATTGTTATATGTATTATTGATATTTTTTCTAGCTTGATCTAAAATGCTATTTAAAGCTCGTATGTATACTTGTCTCCATTGCTTAATGTTAATTGTTCAAATTCATAAGTAACTTTTCATGAAATCATCCCTCTATACTTTATAATTAACAAAACAAGCCATATTGCATTTTCAATTCTCCCAGCAAGGATAAAATTTGGGGTTGATACACCATATCCAGGCCGCACACCGACTCATCCAGCACGATCAACTGGGGTTTTAACGCAATCGCCCTAGCGATATTGACACGCTGAGGCTGGCCGCCGCTAAACTGATGACTCTCAACCGAATCTATCAATAAATGGTTTATTCAGATCATAAGTAGGTATGAAAAAGCACTGATGGATATTCTCCATCAGTGCTTTTTACTGAAGTCGTTACCTTATTAGCGTTTAGCATTATACTCATTAGAATTTATATCAAATATCTCCAGAGCTTTCAGTAAGGCGTATTCACTTGTTCTGGCCCCTTCTTTTGAAAAATGCGCATCCGGAAACGCGGGAGACATATGATGGTACCCGGGATAGACATGTAATTCCACTAAGACACCATCAAAGACCAGTTGTTTTGCAAAAAGTAAGGCTTCATCAATGAATAAATCAATGGTACCTATATTTATATAAGTCGGCGGTAACCCGGCCAGTGACTTAGCACGGGCCGGCACATAATACTCACTTACCTCCTCCTGACCCGGTTCATCCCCTAATACAGATTTCCAGCCAAAATAATTACTTTGTTTTGTCCAAATAAACTCTCCTGCGTATGGATGCTCTGGTGCGGTACTTGTGCGATCGTCTAGCATTGGCCTCATTAATCTTAGATGATGGATTTCGAATTCCTTCTGATCACGAATGTACAAGGCTAGGCCAGCCGCCAATCCGCCGCCAGCGCTGCTGCCCCCTACGGCAACCTTTTGAGTATCTATCCCTAACTCTTCCGCATGTTCAATACACCATTTTAGGCCCGAATAACAATCCTGTAACTGACTTGGCTGTACATGTTCTGGTGCTAGGCGATAGTACACAGATACACAACAAAAACCATGTTGTGCAGCAAGAGATGCATTAGCAGGACGATCCACAACTGGACTTCCTAAGACCATCCCGCCTCCGTGTATCGAATAATATAGAGGCATCTTATGATGCTTTGATTGTGAGGGCTTAATGATTTCTATTTGAATATCTGGACCCCTAAAATAACTTGGTACAACCTTTTTTTCTAATGTAATAGGGAACATCTGCGTTACATCTATTTGTTGCATCATTTGAGATTGATGTTTACGTGCTTCCATTAGTGTAGATTCGGTAAGATCGGTTGTTGGTATTAAATCAACTGCACTGATAATTTCTGGATCAATCAGATGTCTACTTCTACTTTTTTACTCCCCCATAGTAATCGTTTCCTCACTTTCTTGTTTTAAAGGCAATTAATCAATACATATTTCCCTTCAATTGTTGCTGTCGTTTATATTCATATTTTAAAGATTAAAATAAGCTTTATAAATGAAAACAACGATTTAGAATCATTTTTGACATAAAACAATAATGAAAAAATGAAGTACAGCCTTTGAAATAGAATGAGTCTGTTGGATCATCGAGGGAGGGTGAGCGGAATTTTGGAGTCAAGAACCGTATGAAAAAAGTTCAAAAAAGAAAATGAAATGCCATAAAAGTATTTCGGAAGCTGGATGTGGGAGGTAATGCGAACACACATCAAACCTTTTGCCAAATAAAAAAGACGTGATCGGATTGGTCGTTCACAGCGATCATCCGGTCACGCCCTAAGCTCACCACGTTATGAGGCCAAAATTAAATTCATTGACGCAGATAGAGTACCACGCCACTTTGCAAACTAGGTATTTTTATGTGAATAAACAATTTTCTTAATGGTTTCGGTAGAGAGGAAAAACTCTTTAGCTAATTGCTCGATACTGCTGCTATTTTGAAAAGCATTTCTGATTGCGGCATTTCGCTGTTCAAGCAACCTTCTCCCGCCACTCAAACTGCCCCAATCCATATATTCCGTTTTAGGCTTAGGAATATACAGAGTCTCTCCTTGAACATATTTTTGAATTTCCATAATTAGTTTTTGAGGTAAAACTTTTGTAGCATTCGTATATCTCAATTTTGCTCGCCCCTTATTTTGATTCTTTAAAATAAGGTGCAAAGCCAAAAATATTAAAAAGCTTGTTCAGCGTTAAAAATTGTTTCGCCCCATACAAAGTAACGCTTTCCTAATAATTGGCTTTGCATGAGTGTAAGAAGTCACAGACAATCCCAATAGATTCTCCATCAGTAGGCACCCCCTTTTACTTCGCAAGTATAGCATAACTTCTGCTCACCTGGGACCAGCTAAATGATATCAGTACAATCAAACCATTAAAATTGAGCTGATATATAACTGATCTTCATTCGTTTATGAGGTGTTGCCGGGACTTTTGTTTGCCCGACTCTTGTTATTCGCAAGCCAATGTTTTATATTGACATAAGAGTAGGTCAAAAATAAAAGAGGTGAACGGACGAGATGTCTCCACGTACGAAGGAACAAAACGAAGAGATCCGGCTGCGGCGTCTGGCGCAAATTCGGAAAGCAGCTGCAGATGTGTTTTTGAATAAAGGACCTTTACTGGAAATCCGCGATGTGGCCGTGCAGGCGGGACTCGGCTATGGCACGGTATACCATTATTACAGCAATAAGGGCAATTTGCTCCACGATCTGCTATGGGACGCGTTGGAGCGGGCCGGGGGATGGCTGGAGGCCCCGCGCGCTTCGGCTTCAGGGGAGGTGCCGGCGGGCGGGCATTTCGGCTTGGCTGCGGCGGACACCGAGAACTCGGCTGCCGCAGAGCTTGGCCCAGTCGCCGCCGCCGGCATTCGGCTGCTGCAGCTTTGGGCGGAGGACCACGCCCTATACCTGCTGCATAAGCTGGCCGGTGAGGGCTTTGCCTCGCTGCCTGAAGCGCGCTCGGCCCCGCTCTCGGCCGCCTTTCGCCGGGAGGTGCTCGCGCCGCTTGCCTCGCTGCTGGAAACCAGCC
>NZ_JCBAIQ010000036.1:0-34984 GCF_059772165.1 Paenibacillus sp. TY11
CGCCGGACCCGTTTTAAGGACACCACGATCTTTCAGGATATTTTCGATGAAATTGTCCTGCAGGCGATCTCACACCGGATGGTGGGCGGACGCGTTCTGGTGACCGATTCGACGCACGTGAAAGCGAATAATCCTGAAGCATTTATAGACCAGCCCCAGCGATTCGCTTTCAAATGGGGATTTTTGACGGTAGAATTAGGGTCCATCGTATTCTCACTAGCTTTAACAGTATTTGACCAGTAATAAGAGACTGCAAGGAAATCGGCTGTATTGTTCCGAAGCAATTCTTTCTCCGATTCCGTAATTTCCAGCTGGATGTCATGGTCTTCGAAATACGTCAATGCATATTCTGGATACTCTCCTCGAATCAGAACATCGCTGTAGAAATATTGCATTCGATTCCGTCTGAAATTCAGTTCGACATCTGCAGGTTCACATGAATAAGGGGCGGTTAACGTATCGGCCAACATCATTCCCATTTGAAGGGATGGATTTAGCTTGTGGCCAAACTCAGTAATCTTTGCAGAAGCAACGAATTGGTGATGAACCGCTTGAAACTGAGACTGCTCGTAATGATCAACTTTATCTTTCAGTATGCCAAGGGAGGCAAATGCCTCTTTGTGGACAAGGTTAATTTGATTGATAATGATCCAATATTTAACGGTTTGGTGATATCTTTGCAGGACGGTTTGCCCATACTTCACGAAGAAATCAATCAGTTTCGGGTTTGTCCAACCGCCATATTGCTCAATCAAATTTAAAGGCATTTCATAATGGAAAATCGTGACGATCGGCTCAATATTTTTTTCTTTCATGTACTCAAATAATCGATCATAGAAGGCCAAACCCTGCTCGTTTGGAACGGTATCATCTCCATTCGGAAAAATCCTGCTCCAAGAAATAGACAACCGCAATGTTTTTACATGCATGTCTGCTAACGCATCGATATACTCACGGTATCGTTCGTAGAAATGTACTCCTTGGCGCTTAGGGAAATAGTATGTCCCATGTTTGTATCTTTCGTATGTTTCTGAATCCATGTTATTAAAATGTAGATCAGTAGGATCAGCTCCTGGAATAAACGGCTGAATATCAGCGGTACTTAACCCTCTTCCATCCCTGCGATGTGCACCTTCTACTTGATTAGCAGCAATAGCTCCTCCCCACAGAAAGTCTTTTCTTATTTTGTTCATGTACGTTTCCCCCAAATGTATTTAAAATTTTTGTACGATAAAGACTCCTGCAATAACCAAAAGAGCTCCCAATAATCGAGGAATATTCAAAGTGTGCATACTAGCACCAATTAATCCAAAATGATCAATGATCACCGACACGATTATTTGTCCAGCTAAAACGTATCCAACCGTAGCTGCTACTCCTATTCTGGGCATGAGAATGGTTGTCGCTAATACATAGAAAGCACCCAGTAGTCCTCCTGTCCACATCCACCAGGGAGCTTCAAACCATTCTTTTTTGAACAACGATCCTTTTACAAAAAAAGATATGATTATTAATGAGATGGCACCTACTGTAAAAGAAATGCTCGAAGCAACAATAGGTGATCCCACCACCGTCCTTAGCTGCGCATTAACACTAAATTGTGTAGGTAACCCTCTCAAGGATAGAGACTATCAGATGCTTAATGATTGAAAAAAATGATTTAGATGTTCGGCAAACAATTTAGGATTTTCCATAGCGGCGAAATGACCGCCTTTATTCGCTTTCTCCCAGTACGTAATATTATAGACGCGTTCTACCCAGCTTCGGGGAGGCGTGGGCAGCTCCTTGGGAAATAAGGAAACCCCTGTTGGAACAGTAACACGTTGACCTTCGGTGAAGTGCAGTGGCATTTTGGTACCTTCAGTATATATTCGCATGGAAGAAGCAATCGAATTGGTAAACCAGTAAATCGATATGTTAGTGAGGATATGATCAAGTGAGAAAGAGCTTTCGATATCCCCGTCACAGTCACTCCAACCTTGAAATTTTTCTACTATCCAGCTGGCAAGACCGGTTGGGGAATCACTTAGTGCAAAAGCCAGTGTTTCCGGCTTCGTTCTATGAAGGGCGCTATAAGCACCTTCTCGGTCCAACCACTCAGCTACGATGTCAAAGTAAGCTTGCTCTTCTTTGCTAACAGATGGTGTATTTTGAGTGAGAGGTGGCTTGTAGCTTCCAGGAATATAATTGAGATGAAGTCCCCTCACCCGTTCAGGGTACATGAATGCTAACCATGTTGAGACCCCTGCTCCAATATCCCCTCCCTGAACCAGATACCTTTCATAACCCAAACGATCCATAAGTTTTGCCCAAAGCGTGGCTACGTATTTGGACCCCACTCCCGGCCGTGTGGGTTTACTCGAAAATGCAAAGCCTGGCAAAGAGGGAATAATCACGTCAAATGCCTCTTCAGCATGTCCACCATATAGCGATGGGGTTGTTAGATAAGGTATTAGTTCTAACATCTCTACAAATGACCCTGGCCAGCCATGAGTCAACAACAGTGGTCGTTCGGATGTCCCTTCACCCCGAACGTGCACAAAGTGTATATCGAAGCCGTCCACATGTTCAATAAACTGTGGGAAACGGTTTAACCATGCTTCTTGTTCACGCCAGTTGTATTCCGAGCCCCAATAATCAACTAATCTCTTCAAAAAGGAATAGTCTGTCCCCAGAGCCCATGGTTCTATAGAGAAACTTGAAGGCCATCGAACCTGTTTTAGTCTGGTAGATAGATCGTGCAATTGTTGCTCTGGAATTGAAATTTTGAATGGTTCCATTCATTGTTTCCTCCCTTGTAGATTAATTTACGATCAGAAGGATTCTATTGTATGATGGATCTGTTCATTAATAAAATTGAAATATTCAAAATCATTATCATTTTTATCGATAGAAATTAAACCTAAGGAGAACACCGATGGAAATTAGACACCTTATTACATTTCAGACGATTATCGAAATCGGAAGTTATACAGGGGCTGCATCGCAATTGGGATACACTCAGTCCACGATCACTGCCCATATACAGTCGCTTGAAGAAGAGATTGGCGGGGAGCTTTTCACTTACGAAAGAAGGCATTTGAAACTTACTCAATTGGGGAGAGAATTAATACCTCTGGCAGAAGATCTACTGGCTACTCATGACCAGATTAGAAATATACGAGGCAACCAGGAGGTTAAAGGTGTTGTAAAGGTGGCTGCACCAGAGTCTTTAACGATTTCTAGATTAAGTCCGATTATAAGGGAATTCTCTTTGAAATATCCTCATGTCAAATTCATCCTTACCAACGGTACATGTGAACAAAACCAGGTTGACTTAATCAGTGGACGTGTAGATGTGGCTTTGATGGTCTACCCGGAAATACATCCGGAAAAATGCATTCATTATTCTTTGGCCCAGGAGAACATTGTCCTGGTGTGCAGCAATGACGGCCCAGACCATTTCGATGAATATAAGCGAGAGAACACCAACCATTTTTTTATTACGAATGAAGAAGGCTGCAGTTATCGGACCATGTTTGAAAGATATCTTGTAAAGCATGATATTCATCCATTTCAAACCATGGAGTTATGGAGTATAGAGGCGATTAAACAAACCGTTATGAGTGGGCTTGGATTTTCTTTTTTGCCTTATATTACAGTTAAAGAAGACGTGGATAGAGGAAAACTTAAAATTGTAAGTCATTCCGAAAAGTTCGATCCGATATACTCCCATATGCTGATTAAAAAGAAAAAGTGGCTATCTCCAACAGTGAAAGCTTTCTCTGAGCTTGTCATAAAGTCGATCCGTGAAACGGATACCGAGATCGAAAGATCAAGATGACCACTGTTACCGTTAAGTCGGTGTTCGACTGCATAAGACCCGTGCATGGGGATGTTCCCATGTTCAACAAGCCGTCGGTACATTTCGCGATTTTTTATTGGATTAGGAAATATCATTCCCCCTTTAAATTAGTAAGTGAATATATAAGCATACACTTAACTCTAGATTTTCCGATGGGAAAAACTAATCACTTGTTATATGTAACTCAAGCCCATGAATTGATTAGTTGTTCACGATTGTCACTGAAACCTTGGGCATGAATTAAACTAAGGCTTTCAATGACATCCCTCCTGCTTCATGGGGCCTGTACCCCTGTTGGAATGGTGCGTTGTTACGTAGATGAGCGTTGTGTCGGAAAAATAATACTTTGCAGGCAAGGGCAGTCGGACGGAGCCGCTGCCCTCTGCACGCAAAGTGAAATCAGAGCATTTTAGAAAACGGATTTAGAAAACAAAGTCGATGGAATCCGGTGAGAAGCCTTCCGGTTTGTCGTCGGAGGTCACCTGAATATCGCTTAACAGCAAATCTGGATTGGCCCCAACCTGTGACAGAATCGCTATCAAATCTTCCGTCAATCGTTCAATAGCGTCTGCCCCAAACAGCTTCGTGCAATATTCAAAGGAACCCTTGATCCCCCCGTCTTCATCACTCATAGACAAGGTCAAATCGAATTTGGAAATACGATGCTCCTGAACATACGGACTGAAGGACAGCGTTTCAAGCTTCGCTTCCGGCGACTCTGTATTTTCCAGTACAAACATAGTATCAAATAACGGGTTACGGCTTGCATCCCGTGCTACATCCAGCTTTTCCACCAACTCTTCCAGTGGATAATCCTGATGCTCGAAGGCTTGCAGCGTACGATCTCTGGCTTCCAACAAATAGTTGTGGAACGTTTGGTTGCCCTTCGGCTGATGCCGGATGGCTAGCGTATGGACGAACATGCCGATCAGTGGCTCCAGCTCAGGCAACAAGCGGCCTGCTACCGGCGTACCGATGATCAAATCGTCCTGACCGCTGTATTTGGACAGCAGAACGGTGTAGGCGCTCAATAGCACCATGTACATCGTACTTCCGGTCTGTGCCGCCATTCGGCGCAGTTGCTCGGATACATTCGGGTCCACTGTAAATTCATACAGCGCACCCTCGAAGCTGCGAACAGCAGGTCTAGGATAAGCAATTGGCAAATCCAGTACTGGCAATTCTCCGGCTAAATGCTCCAGCCAGAAGTGTTCCCGGCGTTGGTAGGACTCACGCTGCATCTCCTGCTGCTGCCACACGGCATAGTCCTTGTACTGAATTTGCAGCGGCTCCAATGCCTGTCCCTCGTACAGTTGTACCAGCTCCTGCACGATATGGCTAGACGATACACCGTCTGAAATAATATGGTGCATGTCGTACATCAGGAGGTGGCGCTCTGGTCCGGTTTGAATGAGACGGACACGCAGCAGTGGTGCCTGACGAAGATCGAAGCTGCGTACAAAGGACTCGATATAGGCTTCGGCCTCGGACTCACTGGCCTGCAGGTGCTCTACTGCAAACTCCACTTGATCGTAAACCCGCTGAACGACCTCGCCTTCCAACATTTCAAAGGAAGTCCGCAACGTTTCATGGCGGGCCACTAACTGACGGAACGCTTCCTCCAGCCGATCGGTCTGAAGCGGTCCCTCCACTGTTAATACACCCGGCATATTGTAGCTGAGATCCCCACCTTCCAGATGGCTCAAAATGTACAGTCGTTTTTGAGCCGAGGAAACCGGGTAGTACTCCTGTTTCGCCGCCGCAGGGATCACCGTGTAGGTGTCTGTGCCGTGCGTAGCTATGAGCTGGGCTTGCTGCTCAATCGTAAAGTGTTGGAACACCTCACGCAGTGTAATCCGACTGTCCAGTTCCTGATGGATTTTGGCCACCAGCGTCGTTGCCCGCAGGGAATGCCCACCCATATCGAAGAATGAGTCGGTGACGCCGACGCTGGACAGCTTCAATACATCCTGCCAGATTTGGGCTAGCTTGGCTTCCAGCGGCGTCCGCGGCGCGACGTACTCCATGCCTCCTCCTTCGAGGCGTGCTTCCGGCGCTGGCAACGCTTTGCGGTCGAT
Source organism: Paenibacillus sp. TY11 (assembly GCF_059772165.1). Classification (NCBI taxonomy): domain Bacteria; kingdom Bacillati; phylum Bacillota; class Bacilli; order Caryophanales; family Paenibacillaceae; genus Paenibacillus; species Paenibacillus sp. TY11. The sequence goes on from NZ_JCBAIQ010000036.1 coordinate 5,923, forward strand.
TTTTCCGCTCGGGGTCAGCGGGAAACGATCCAGTTGTACGACATACGTCGGGATCATGTAATCCGGCAGCTTCGGCTGCAGCGCATTCCGCAGCTCCGGCAAACTTAGCGACTCCGAAGCTACGATATAGGCACACAGGTCCTTGTGCCCGTCCTCGTTTTCCCATGCGGTGACCACCGCTTTCTGAATGCCGTCCACGGTCAGCAGCTGTGCTTCCACCTCGCCCAGCTCGATCCGGTACCCCCGGATTTTCACCTGATGGTCGATCCGGCCCAGATACTCGATGCTGCCATCCGGCAACCACCGGGCCAGGTCACCCGTCCGGTACATGCGTTGGCTATGAACACTTGGAGCTTGTTCAGCTTCCAATGAGACTGAGGCGAATGGATTCGGGATGAACTTCTCTGCCGTCAGTTCCGGCAGATTCAGGTATCCTCGTCCGACACCTGCACCCCCGATATAGAGTTCACCCGCGATACCAATCGGTACCAGCTGTTGCTGGTTGTTCAGGATGTACACAGACTGATTCGCTATCGGCGTTCCGATGGATACTGTGTGCTCCCCTTTTTCCAGCAGTACGTTCAGGGCTTCCACATCTTCAATCGTATAAGCTGTCGCATCTACCGTCGTTTCGGTCGGACCGTACACGTTGGTAATGACCGGGCGGTACCCGGACCACTTGTTCAGGAACACGTTGACCAGCTGCACAGATAACGCTTCGCCGCCGATCAGGTAGTGCTTCACATCCGGTGCTTCCGTTACACTGACACTTTCGTTCAAAATATGCAGATGCGCAGGTGTACCGTCCGTCAGGTCGATCCGGTGCGTGCGGTAGTAGGTGATCAAATGCTCCCCGCTCAGGCTGACGTCACGGGATACCACATGCAAGGTGTGGCCTAACAGCAAGCTGGCAAAGATTTGCTTGACCGAAGCGTCAAATACAAATGCCGACAGCCATGCGACATGAAGCGGCTGTTCATAACGGCTGTATACTCGTTCCAATAAAGCGTCTACCAGATTGCTGACGCTGCCCTGCTCGATCATGACGCCTTTCGGCTGACCGGTTGTACCTGACGTGTAAATCATATAGGCCAGGTTATACGGGCCGGCGACAGGGATCAGGTTGCTCGCATCCTGTTCGTTCATTTGGGCCTGAACGTCCTCATTATCAAGGATTACAGCCCGTACGGTGGATGGCAAGCTGAGCGAGAGATGGGCGACTCTGCTTGTAATCACGACCTTTGCCCCGCTGTCTTGGAGCATGTAGTCGATGCGTTCCTGCGGATACATCGTATCCATCGGCACATACGCGCCGCCAGCCTTAAGTACCCCCAGAATGCTTACCAGGATATCCGCAGAACGTTCCAGCAATACGCCTACCAGTTGGTCTGCTTCGACACCTTCCGCTCGTAACACACGGGCCAATCGGTTCGCACGCTCATTCAGCTCAGTGTAGGTCAGTGCTGTGTCCCCAGACACGACTGCTATCCGCTCAGGGCTGTGCTTTGCTTGCTCTTCAAAGCGCTCGCTGAGCGAACGGCCTTGTAGTGCTCCAAGCACGCTGTGCGCATTCGGATCATTGAACACCTTCAGAATCCGCTCGGTTTCTTCCGCCGTAATCAGTTCCAGCTCACCCAGCTTCGCATCCGGGTTCGCCGCCACCGCTTCGGCCAAACGAATAAAGTGGCGTGTCATCCGTTTCACGGTTTCCCGTCGATACAACGCGGTTGCATACTGCAATCCGAATTGGATACCTGCCTCTTCCTCACTGGCCTCCATCATCAAATCAAACTTGACTGGCGTTTGTTCTAAGCCGTATGGACGGAAGCTCAGGTCCGCCAGCTTTAGCTCGCCTTCCTCAGTCGTTTGCAGGGTAAACATTGTATCGAACAGCGGATGGCGGCTCATATCCCGTTTCACGTTCAGCTTTTCCACCAGTTCCTCAAATGGATAGTCCTGATGTTCGTAGGCTTGCAAGGCGCGAACTTTCACTTCTTCCACGTAGCTGCGGAAGGTATGTTCCGCTGTCGGATAGTTTCGCAATGCCAACGTACCGACGAACATCCCGAGGATCGGCTCCAAATCTGCATGCGGTCGTCCTGCAATCGGCGTGCCGACTACGATGTCCTCTTGCCCGCTGTATTGGTGTAAGAGTGCAGTGTACGCTGCCAGCAGCACCATATACAGCGTGGAGCCTGTGTTTGCCGCCAGTTCTTTCAGCCGTTCGCTGACTTCACGTTCCAGTCCGAATACCACGGTATCGCCTGCCGTGCTTCGCACCGCTGGACGGGCAAAGTCGGTTGGCATATCCAGTACAGGCAGCTCACCGCGGAAGGTGTCGAGCCAGTACGCTTCCTGACGTTGCATCCATTCCTGATGGGCTTCGCTTTGCTGCCATACCGCGTAATCCTTGTACTGTATACGCAATGGCGAAAGCTCTTCACCATCGTATAAGCGGACAAATTCATCGGTCAGCACTCCCATGGACACGCCGTCCGAGACGATGTGGTGCATGTCGAGCATGAGCAAATGCTGCGGTTCCTGCTCGGTTCCTTGTACACCCAAATCTACCAAGCCTACCCGCAGCAGCGGAGCGGCTTGCAGATCGAACGGACGTACAAACTGCCACACCCGTTCTTGTGCTTCCTGGCTGACCATCGTGTCCGTATCCGTGGTTGTGTTCTGATCTGTATCCGTAGTCGCATCTTCTGCCTGTACCTTTGTATATTCCACCTCAAACGGCACGGTGTCCTCAATCCATTGCATTGGCTCACTGTCCACCAGTGCAAAGCGGGTACGCAAGGTCGCATGACGGGCGATTAATTGACGGAACGCGTCTTCTACCCGTTTCACATCCAGCGGTCCGCTCACTTGCAGCACCGACGGCATGTTGTAGTTCACATCATTCGGGTCGAACTGATGCAGCACATACAGTCGTTTTTGCGCCGAAGATAATGGGTAGAAATTGCGTTCTTCCGTTACCGGAATGGACGCATATGTTACTTGATCGAGATGTTCTAGTACGACTGCCAATTGTTCAATTGTTGGTGATTCAAAAATACTGCGTAGTGGAAGCGGCTTGTTCAGCTCCTTGTGAATTTTCGCGGCCAGCGTCGTCGCCCGCAGCGAGTGTCCGCCAATCTCAAAGAAGTTTTCCTTCACGCCGACCTGCGCCAGACCCAGCACATCCTGCCAAATTTGTACCAGCTTCACTTCCACCCATGTCCGCGGTGCGACATAATCCGCTCCACTTTGCAGGCTGCCTTCCGGTGCTGGCAGTGCCTTTCGGTCGATTTTTCCATTCGGAGTTAACGGCATCTGCTCCAGCTGTACCAGATAGGAAGGGACCATGTAACCCGGTAGCTTCTGGCTCAAAGCGCTGCGCAGCTCACTTGCCACAACTTCCCCATCGGCGACCACATAAGCGCACAGCTGCTTCTGCCCTTGCTCATCTTCACGCGCGATGACCACAGCTTCTTGCACCGCTTCCAGCTTCAGCAGCTGCGTTTCTATCTCGCCCAGTTCGATCCGATAGCCCCGAATTTTCACCTGTGCGTCGATCCGTCCCTTATATTCCAGCGTCCCGTCCACATTCAAGCGTACCAGGTCGCCTGTGCGATAGCAGCGTTCTCCGCTGCGGAACGGGCTGTCGATGAACTTTTCGGACGTCAGGTCCGGACGGTTGCGGTATCCACGTGCCACCCCGGCACCGCCGACGATCAGCTCACCCCATATCCCGACAGGCTGAAGCCGCATCGAACGGTCCACGACATACGCTGTCGAATTATGGATCGGTCTGCCAATTGGCACCGATTCCGATTGCATACCAGTGATCGCATGCACTGTGGAAAAGGTCGTATTTTCGGTCGGGCCATAGATATTACTGATCCGCAAGGATGGATGAGCCTCCAGCACCCGGTTCATATGTGGTACGGACATCATATCACCGCCGACCAGCAGCTCCCGTATCCCCTCGAACAGTGCCAGATCCTGCTGGGACAGCTGGTTAAAGAGCGGTGTGGTCAGAAACATCGTGGTAATGCCATGGCTGCGGACCGCTTCCTTAAGCTTGGACGCGTCCAAAATGACATCCTGGCTCACCAGCACCAGCTGTCCAGCGTTCAATAGCGCCCCCCAAATTTCGAAGGTGGATGCATCAAAGACAACAGCCCCTGTCTGCAAAATGCGCGTGTCGGCATCCAACTGTGCGTAGTTTGTATTTTTCACCAAACGTACGACATTACGATGCTCCACCATAACGCCCTTCGGCTGCCCCGTCGTACCCGACGTATAAATGACATAGGCCAGATCGTTCGGACCAGACAACGGTTCCAGATTGGAACCATCCTCGTGATACACACCCTGTGCCCCATTCAGCACCAGCACGTTACCGTCAAAAGCTGCTTTGTCCACCAGATGGTTTTGCGTTAACAACAGCTTCGCACCCGAGTCGTCCAGCATGTAGCGGATACGCTCCTCCGGATACGTCGGATCGATTGGGACATATGCACCCCCGGCTTTCAAAATGCCTAAGATCCCCACGATCAAGTCTACCGAACGCTCGGTCATCAGACCGACCAGACGATCCTTCGTCACGCCCTGACTGCGCAAGGTGCGTGCCAGACGATTCGCGCGTTCATTTAGCTCGCGATAGGTCAACTGCTCTCCTTCGAAGAACAACGCTGCCTGCTCCGGTGTCTGCGCCGTTTGTATCTCGAACAAGCCATGGATCGTTTGCTCACTTGGATACTCGGCGGCTGTGTCTCCCCATACACTGAGAATTTGCTCGCGTTCCTGCTCGCTTAACATATCCAGCTCATGCACCCGAATGTCCGGCTTCGCCACCACCTGCTCCAACAGCTGTACCAGATGGCCCTGAGTCCGTTCAACGGCTTCACGATCATATAACTTCGCATTGTATTCAAATCGGATTTTCATCGCTTCCTGTGGCATGACGACCAGATTGAAATCATAGTTGGTTTGTTCAATCATGCCTGCATTGCGAATTTCAAAATCCGACTCTGCACCTTCGCCAAGCTGCTCGACCTGCTCCTCTACCGGATAGTTTTCAAACACGATAATGTGGTTGATCAGCTCTTGCTTTTGCTCGGTCAAGGCTTGAATTTCATACAGCGGATACGTTTCATAATCTTGAGAAGCCAGCGCCTGCTGCTGATTCGCTCTGATCAGGTCGGCAAATGTGTCCTCAGCTCCACTGCGGATACGTATTGGGATGGTGTTAATGAACAAGCCCACCATATGTTCGATACCTGGAATATCAGCCGGGCGACCAGACACTACACCGCCAAAGACTGCATCATCACTGCCGTTGTACTTTTGAAGCAGTAAGCCCCATGCCGTTTGCAGTAATGTATTCGGGGTCACGTGGTGCTGCTTGGCCACCATATCCATGCGTCGAGTCAAGTCCTTGCCCAGATCGCACAGCACATGCTCAAATTGTTCACCGTCCGCTTTCACGCCTACTTTTCCGGTCGGAATCGAAGTTTGCTGATCATAGTCGAGCAAATAATCCTTCCAGTATGCAGATGCTGCTTCTACGTCCTGTGCTTCAAGCCACTCAATATACTGACTGTATGGAGTAACGGGGGCGAGCTTCGGTTCTCTATGCTCCACGGCTGCAAAATAAGCCTCAAACACCTCATCCGTGACCAACGCCACACACCAGCCGTCCATCAAGATGTGATGAGAGCTCCACACAAAATAATAATCCTCATCACCGGTCCGTAAAATCGCCACGCGCATCAACGCATCCCGGGATAAATCGAATCCGGCTGCCTTGTCCTTGCGAATAAATTCCTTCACATACGCGTCACGTTCCTGATCATCCAAATGACGCAAATCTTCATAGGTGAAGCCGACATCCTTATGGCGGAAAATGACCTGTACAGGCTCATCCTGCCAACCGCTGATGAAATTGGCTCTAAATATCTCATGCCGCTGCGCCAATTGATTCAAGCTATCTTGGAAAATATCCGCTTGGAAGCGTCCGTGCAAATCAAAGGTCGTCTGTTCAAAATAAGCCCCTGACGCTGCATCCATCAGACTATGGAACAACATCCCTTTTTGCATCGGCGTTAACGCATATACATTTTCGAGTTCCCCCATGTCACGAGTCCGCTCTACCAACTGATCCAGTTCGGCCATGGTTACATGTTTAAGCATGACATCGCTTGGCGTCAGCTCCTGCTGTTTGCGGCCTGCGCAATGCGTAATGATTTCCCGCAAACTGATTCTAAACTCTTCAGCTAGTTGCTCCATCGTTTCACGGCGATATTCCTGATGGCTGTAGCTGATCGTCAATTGCAGTTCGCCTTCGGAAATCAGCCCGTTCATATCCAGCGTGTGCGATCTGGCTGCATGTGCGCTAAGCTCTGCACCGCTAGAGTAAGGAGATACGCCAATGGATTGATTTTGCATATCTTGGTCAAATTGTCCCAAATAATTAAAGCTGATTTCCGGTTCGGTTACAAAACGCTCTTGCTCACGTGCTGCGGACAGGTATCTCAACATACCGTAGCCAATGCCCTTTTGCGGAATGCAACGCAGCCCTTCTTTCACCTGTTTGATGCACTGTGAAAGATCTTGCCCCACGCTCATATCCAGCACAACCGGGAATTGAGTCGTAAACCAGCCAACCGTGCGCGTAATATCCAGCTCTGGCAAAATGGACTCCCGTCCATGACCTTCTAGGTTGACGAGCACTCGTTCCATGCCCGCCCAGCGATGAATTGTCATTCCCAATGCGGTAAGCAGCAAATCATTTATATCCGTGTTGTAGGCACGATGCGCCTGTTTTAACAACTGCTCCGTTTCCTGAGCTGTCCACGTGACCGTAATGATCTCGCTGTCCCTATTCAAGGAATAGGACTGTGGCTGGTCTTTTGGAAGCGGCTCATACATGCCCTGTTCAATTTCTTGCCAGAATGTGAGTTCTGCTGTCATGGCCGGACTGTTCGCATATTGAGACTGGCCCTCAGCCCAGGTGCGGAACGAATCCGTTTTGTGCGGAAGACGAGCCGCTTGTCCGTTCAATGCCTGCTCATAGGCTGTCGTAATATCTTCGAACAAAATGCGCCAGGATACGGTATCCACCACTAAGTGATGAATAGCCATCAGCAAATGATCACCATCTGGGCAATGGAACAGCCCCAGCTTCACCAGCGGTCCTTCGCTTAGATGAATACCCGCTTGAATTTCATTCACTTTAGCCTCGATCGCCGCAGATACCTCAGACTCATTTCTAAAGTCGGCCCGATCCAGCGTATACAGCTCGCCCTCACCAGCCGCACGGTTCCAAGCTTCATATCCGTGCTCCGTAGGACGGAAAATGATACGCAGTGCATCGTGATGGCTAACCATTTGATCCATCGCTGTGCGCAGTGCCGCTTCATCAAAACCATCCTTGCTATGCAGCATAATGGACTGATTATGATGATGAGCATCCGTCAGGTTCTGCTCAAAGAACCATTGTTGAACGGGTGTCAGCTTCACAGCGCCCACCACTTCGCTCTGATCCGCCAATCTGGTCACCGATTGGATTTTCAGCGCCAATGCAGACACCGTTGGATGGCTGAACAGGTCTTTCATGTCCAGTCGATAACCTGCTTGCAGCAATCGGGACGATACTTGCAAGGCCTTGATCGAATCGCCACCCAGTTCGAAGAAGTTATCCTGCGTGCCTACTGTTTCGACACCCAGCACCCCGGCCCATACCGCAGTCAGTACCTGCTCCACCTTGGTACGCGGTGCCACATAGGCTGCTCCCGTATGGATACTGCCTTCCGGTTCCGGTAAGGCTTTCCGGTCGATTTTGCCGTTGCTGGTCAGCGGGATCGTCTCCAGTCGCATCAACCGTGCTGGCACCATGTGTGCTGGTAGACCCGCTTCCAGCTGTGCCTGTACCTCCTCAATTCGCAGCTCGGCTTCTCCCGTGATGTACCCGCACAAATACTTATGTCCACGCTCGTCTGTCCAGTCGATGACCACCGCTTGACGCACACCTGGCACACGCTGGATCGCCGTTTCAATCTCGCCCAGCTCAATCCGGTAGCCCCGGATTTTCACTTGATCATCCATCCGGCCGATAAAGTCCACATTGCCGTCCGGCATCCACCGCGCCAAGTCGCCTGTGCGGTACAATCGTTCACCCGGTACGTACGGGTTTGCTACGAATTTCTCGGCCGTCAGGTCCGCACGGTTCAGGTACCCGCGTGCCACCCCGGCACCGCCGATGCATAGCTCGCCCAGTACGCCGATCGGCACCGGATTCAGCTGGCTGTCCACGATGTAGAAGCGTGCGTTCAGCCACGCCTGACCAATCGGCACACTGCCGCTACTTGGCAGCTTCGACAGCTCTTCATCGTAGAAGCTGGAGTCGATTGCCGCTTCCGTCACACCGTAGCTGTTAATAATGCGAATATCTGCGCCAAACCGTTCTTGCAGCACCCGGTAATCCGTCACGCTGCAGCTGTCCGAACTGGTAATCAGCAATTCCAGACTGCTCATGTCCAGACCCTGTTCATACACATGCTGCATAAACGGTACGATCAAGGCCGGTGTTGATTCGAACACCGTAATCTGAACATCACGAATCCAGCCATACAGATGACTTGGATCAATTCGATCGTCCTTCGGACAGATGACCATCGTGCCGCCGTTGTACAAAGTTCGTGCGATATCCCCAACGAACACGTCGAAGGAGAAGCTTGCCAGCTGCAGCAATCGTACCGGGAACTGGTTCAAACGGTAATCCCGGCGATACGCCGCAGCCGTATTCACCAAGCTCCGATGCTCAATCATGACGCCCTTCGGACGTCCTGTTGTCCCGGAGGTGTAGATCACATAGGCCAGATCCTGCGGTCCGTTGATGTGCTCGATATCGGTGGTGTCTCCGGTATACAGCGACTCATCGTCCAGCGCCAGCACGGTATGCAGACGCAGCCCCGTTGCCGGTTCGGATGCTGCTTCGCTGTCAGATGGCGAATCTGTTGTTCCATTCAGGGTTCCATGGAGATTACCTGATTCCATCGTTTCAGCGCTAACCGCTGTTTCCAGTTGGCCCTCGGCCTTGCCTCCGGTCAATGCCCATTGGCTTTCCTCCAGCCAACCCTGTGCACGTTCCTGCAAGCCTGTTTGAGTCAGCAGCACTGTTGCGCCGCTGTCCTCCAGCATAAAGCGAATACGTTCGGACGGATAATCCGCATCTAACGGTACATACGCACCTCCTGCCTTCCACACCGCCAATACACCGACCAGCATATCCACTGAACGTTCACTTAAAATGCCGACAATCGACTCGCGTCCAATGCCTTCATTTCTCAATCTACGAGCCAATTGGTTCGCACGCTCGTTCAGTTTCCGGTACGTCAGTTGTTGCTCCTCGTACACAACCGCCACATGATCCGGTACAAGCTGCACCTGTTCTTCCACAAAGGTATGGAATAAAGCTCCTGCTTCAACAGCAGCAACATCCGATACCCCCACATCTCCAAAGCCGTAGATGATTTGTGCCTTCTCTTCGACGGTCACCATATCCAAAGCTGCCAGTGGTTGCTGTGGATGCAGTGTAATGGCACGAACAAGCTCGGTAAAATGCTTGGCTAATCGTGCGATGGTTTCAGGCTTGTACAGCGCCGTGCTGTATTCCAGACTGCACAGAATGCCATCTGGCTGCTCTATTGCATCCAGGGTCAGATCAAATTTGGCCGTGTTATTGTCCGTCGGATATGTTTTAAAGGTCAGACCCTCCAGTTCGAACTCCTGCTGCTCAAATGTTTTCAACTCAAACATCGTGTCAAACAGCGCATTCCGGCTCGTATCCCGCGTTAAATTCAGCTTTTCAACCAGTTCTTCAAAAGGATACTCCTGATGTTCATAAGCACTGAGCGCATGCTCCTTCACCTCTTGCAGATAATCCAGGAACGTTTTGTCGCCAGACGGATAATTGCGGATCGCCAGCGTGTTGAGGAATACGCCTACCAAGCCCTGCAGTTCCGCATGCGGTCTTCCGGCAATCGGCGTGCCGACGATAATGTCTTCCTGCCCCGAATATTTATGCAAGAGCGTGCTATACGCTGCAAGCAACACCATGTACAAGGTTGATCCCGTTTGCGCGGCCAGCTGTTTCAATTGCTCGCTGTCCTCCAGGCTGATCGCAAATTCCAATCGGGCTCCTTCGAGACGCTGTACGGCGGGTCTTGCAAAATCCGTTGGCATATCCAGCGCCGGAATCTCACCAGCCATGGTTTTCAGCCAATAGCTTTCTTGCTCACGAAGACGTTCACTTTGCATATCTGCATGCTGCCAAACGGCATAGTCCTTGTACTGGATGCGGAGTGGCGGCAGTTCCTTGCCTTCATACAATTGAGAGAACTCCTGCACGATAATTCCTTCCGTGACGCCATCCGAAATAATATGGTGCATGTCATAGAGCATGACGTGACGTTCCGGTCCGTTTTCCACCAGTTGAACCCGCAGCAACGGTGCTTGCGCGAGATCAAATGCGCGTACAAAGTCCAGTGCGTACTGTTGTGTCTCTTCTTCGCTTGCCTGCACATGCTCCACGTTGAATTTGGCGTTGGATTCAATCCGCTGAATGACCTCGCCATCCACCATCTCGAATCTGGTTCGCAGGGCATCATGACGGGCAATCAGCTGCCGGAAAGCTTGCTCCAGTCGCGTTTTATCCAAGGAACCTTCAATAATCAAAGCTCCCGGCATATTGTAGCTAACCTCTCCGCCTTCCAGATGACTCAGAACGTACATCCGTTTTTGCGCCGAGGAAACGGGATAATATGCGCGCTCTTCCGCAACAGGTATAGATACATACGTTTGCTGTGTCTGATCTTCTCCCATCACCTGCACCAACTGCTCAATCGTCGGATATTGGAAAATATCTCGCAGCGCCAGCTTGTGATTCAGCTCCTGATGGATTTTCGCCATCAGTGTTGTCGCGCGCAGAGAATGTCCTCCCACTTCAAAGAAGTTATCCTGGATGCCTATTCGCCGACGATTCAGAACGCTTTGCCAAATACGTACCAGTTGCTCTTCCAGCGATGTCCGCGGTGCAACGTACTCCGTGCCTCCTTCGAGGCGCGCTTCCGGCGCAGGTAACGCTTTGCGGTCAATTTTTCCGTTTGGTGTCAGCGGGAATTGCTCCAGTTGTACGACATAGGTCGGGATCATATAGCCCGGCAGTTTTGGCTGGAGTATGTTGCGCAGCTCTGGCAAATTCAGCGCTGCTGAGGCTACGACATACGCACACAGATCCTTGTCTCCGTCTTCGTTTTCCCAGGCGGTGACGATGGCTTTCTGAATGCCATCCACGGTCAGCAGCTGCGCTCCTACCTCACCCAGTTCAATCCGGAAGCCCCGGATTTTGACCTGATCATCCATCCGGCCGATAAAGTCCACATTGCCGTCCGGCATCCACCGCGCCAAGTCACCTGTGCGGTACAATCGTTCACCTGGTACATACGGGTTCGCTACGAATTTCTCGGCCGTCAGATCTGCACGGTTCAGGTACCCACGTGCAACCCCGGCTCCGCCAATGCATAGCTCGCCCAGTACACCGATCGGTACCGGGTTCAGCTGGCTGTCCACGATGTAAAAGCGTGCGTTTAGCCACGCCTGCCCAATCGGTACACTGCCGCTGTTTGGCAGCTTCGACAAATCTTCGTCATAGAAGCTGGAGTCAATTGCCGCTTCCGTGACGCCGTAGCTGTTCATAATGCGGATATCTGCGCCAAACCGTTCTTGCAGCACCCGGTAATCCGCCACACTGCAGCTGTCTGAGCTGGTGATCAGCAATTCCAGACTGCTCATATCCAGTCTATGCTCGTACACATGCTGCATAAACGGTACGATCAAGGCCGGTGTGGATTCGAACACCGTAATTTGGTAGTTGTGAATCCAGCCATACAGACGGCTAAAATCAATGCGGTCGTCTTTCGGACAAATAACCATCGTGCCGCCGTTATAGAGCGCCCGCGCGATATCCCCGACGAACACGTCGAAGGAGAAGCTTGCGAGTTGCAGCAAACGTACCGGGAACTGGTTCAGACGGTAATCCCGACGATACGCCGCAGCCGTATTGACCAGGCTGCGATGCTCGATCATAACGCCCTTCGGACGTCCTGTTGTTCCGGAGGTGTAGATCACATACGCCAGATCCTGTGGTTCATTGATCGGCTCGATATTCGTGGCATCCCCGGTATACAGCGACTCATCGTCCAGCGCCAGTACGGTATGCAGACGCAAGTTCGCTACGGATTCGGATGCTGCTTCGCTGTCAGGTGACGAATCTGATTTCAAGCTTACGCCTTCATTAAGGCTGTCTCTATCCATCGTTTCAGCGCCAGCCGCTGTTTCCAACTCGCCCTCAGTCTGCCCTCCGGCCAAGGCCTGTGCACGTTCCTGTAATGCGATTTGGGTCAGCAGCACCGTCGCACCACTATCCCCCAGCATAAAGCGGATACGTTCGGACGGATAGTCTGCATCCAGCGGCACATATGCGCCTCCTGCCTTCCACACCGCCAATACACCGACCAGCATCTCTACCGAGCGTTCACTCAAAATGCCGACAATCGACTCGCGTCCAATGCCTTCATTTCTCAATCTCCGAGCCAACTGGTTCGCACGCTCGTTCAGTTTCCGGTACGTAAGCTGCTGCTCCTCGTACACAACCGCCACGTGATCCGGTACAAGCTGCGCCTGTTCTTCCACATAGGTATGGAACAGTGCTCCTGCTTCAACAGCAGCAACATCCGTTACTCCCACTTCTCCAAAACCGTAGATGAGTTGCTCTTTTTCCTCGACGGTTACGATATTCAAAGCTGCCAGTGGCTGCTGCGGATGCAGTATAATTGCACGTACGATTTCCGCAAAATGCTGTACAAATCGCGTAATGGTCTCTGGCTTATACAGCGCCGTGCTGTATTCCAGACTGCACAGAATACCTTCTGGCTGCTCTATTGCCTCCAAGCTCAGATCAAATTTGGCCGTATTATTTTCCAGCGGATACGAATTCAGGGTCAGACCTTCCAGCTGGAACTCCTGTTGCTCCAATGTTTTCAACTCAAACATCGTGTCAAACAGCGCATTCCGGCTCGTATCCCGCGTTAAATTCAGCTTTTCAACCAGCTCTTCAAAAGGATAGTCCTGATGCTCATAAGCACTGAGCGCATGCTCCTTCACCTCTTGCAAGTAATCAAGGAACGATTTGTCACCAGACGGATAATTGCGAATTGCCAGCGTGTTGATGAATACACCTACCAGACTCTCGAGTTCCGCATGCGGTCGGCCGGCAATCGGCGTGCCGACTACGATGTCCTCTTGGCCGGTGTATTTATGCAAGAGCGTGGTGTATGCCGCCAGCAGCACCATATACAGCGTAGAGCCTGTTTGCGCCGCCAGTTCCTTCAGGCGTTCGCTAACTTCACGCTCCAGTCCGAATTCGATCGTATCCCCTGCCGTACTCTGCACCGCCGGACGGGCAAAGTCGGTTGCCAGATCCAGCACAGGCACTCCGCCCCGGAAGGTGTCGAGCCAGTACGCTTCCTGACGCTGCATCCACTCCTGATGGGCTTCGCTTTGCTGCCATACCGCATAGTCTTTGTACTGTATCCGCAATGGCGATAGCTCTTCACCGCCATACAAGCGGACAAATTCATCGGTCAGTACCTCCATCGACACACCATCCGAAACGATATGGTGCATGTCGAGCATGAGCAGATGCTGTGGTTCTTGCTCTGCTCCTTGTGCGCCCAGATTCACCAAGCCTACCCGCAGCAGCGGCGCAGCTTTCAGATCGAACGGACGGACAAAGCTCTGCACCAGCTGTTGCGCTTCTATGTTGACCCTTGTGTACGTATCTGTAGTTGTGTCCTGATCTGTATCCGCAGTCGCATCCTCTGCCTGTACCTTCGTATATTCCACTTCGAACGGCACGGTGTCCTCAATCCATTGCATCGGCTCACTGTCCACCATCTCAAAGCGGGTACGCAAGGTCGCATGACGGGCGATTAGTTGACGGAATACGTCCTCTACTCGCTTCACGTCCAGCGGACCGCTCACTTGCAGCACCGACGGCATGTTGTAGTTCACATCATTCGGGTCAAACTGATGCAGCACATACAGTCGTTTTTGCGCCGAGGACAGTGGGTAGAAGCTGCGCTCTTCGGTCACCGGAATGGACGCATACGCCACTTCATCCAGACTTTCCAAGACGACTGCCAGTTGCTCAATCGTTGGTGCTTCAAAAATACTGCGCAGGGGAAGCGGCTTGTTCAGCTCCTTGTGAATTTTCGAGGCCAGCGTCGTCGCTCGCAGCGAATGTCCACCAATCTCAAAGAAGTTTTCCTTCACGCCGACTTGCGCCAGGCCCAGCACATCCTGCCAAATGTGTGCCAGCTTCACTTCCACCCATGTGCGCGGTGCAATATAGTCGGCTCCGCTTTGCAGGCTGCCTTCTGGTGCTGGCAGGGCCTTGCGGTCGATTTTGCCGTTTGGACTCAGCGGCATCTGCTCCAGCTGTACAAAGTAGGACGGCACCATGTAGCTTGGCAGCTCCCGGCCCAGCTCACTTCTCAGCTCGCTGGCACCAATTTCTTGCCCCGCGACATAGTAGGCCACCATTTGTTTTTGTCCCGTTTCGTCTGCACGAGCCATAACGACGGCTTCTCTTACGGATTCCACCTTCAACAGTTGCGATTCCACCTCGCCCAGCTCAATCCGGTAGCCGCGGATTTTCACCTGATGGTCGATCCGGCCCAGATATTCAATATTTCCATCCGGCATCCATCTCGCCAAATCGCCTGTGCGGTACATCCGCTCATAGCCCGCTTCGTCACCCGCAAACGGATCGGCGACGAATTTCTCCGCCGTTAATTCCGGACGGTTCAGATAACCTCGGGCTACGCCGACACCGCCGATGCACAGCTCACCCGCAACCCCAATCGGCTGCAATTGCTCCGTGCCTTCCTTCACGATGTACAGACGAATGTTTTGAATCGGTTTCCCGATTGGAATGACCGAATAGGCTTCATTAGGCTCGCAATCGAAGTACAATACGTCCACCGTCGCTTCGGTTGGACCATACAGGTTGATCAGCTTCGCTCCGGCCAGGCTCGACACGAGCCGTTGGAACCGGGCGACATGCTGCGGCGGCAATGCTTCACCACTGGCAAAGACATAGCGCAGCGTTGCCAGTTTCGCTTGCATCACTTCCCGTGGCTGCTGCTCCACGTACTCCAGGAACGCATGCAGCATCGCAGGTACAAAGTGCACCGTGCTGACCCCGCCATAGGCAATCGCCTCCACGATGTCCTCCGGATTCTTTTCTCCACCTACCGACAGCAGGCTTACCTTCGAGCCGACCATCGACCACCAGAACAGCTCCCACACCGACACGTCGAACGTGAAGGCGGTTTTCTGCAAAATCGTATCTCCCGCGCTCAAACCGTAACGATCATGCATCCACAAAATCCGGTTCAAAACGGAATGGTGCTCCACCATCACGCCTTTCGGTTTTCCGGTCGAACCGGAGGTGTAGATGACGTAGGCGATATGACGCGGCCCGGCCAGTGGCTCCAGATTCGAGCCATCCTCGTGGTACATGTCCTTGCCAGCCTGTTCCAGATGATCCAGCACCAGCACCTGGCCGTCGAAACTCAGCAATGCTTGCTCCGCCAGATGTGATTGCGTCAGCACCAGCTTCGCTCCCGAGTCCTCCAGCATGAAGCGGATGCGGTCCGCTGGATATTCTGGATCGATCGGCACGTAGGCTCCGCCTGCCTTGAGGATCGCGTAGATGCCTACGATCATGTCCAGCGAACGCTGAACCAAAATGCCCACTGGCTGATCCGGTTCAACACCTTCGGCACGCAGCGTCCGAGCCAAACGGTTCGCGCGCTCATTCAACTCCGCGTAGGTCAACGCTTCTGCTCCGCACAGCACCGCCACTTGCTCCGGCGTGTTCGCTGCCTGCTGCTCGAACAGACTGCTTAACGTTTGATCCTGCGGATAAGCTGCCGCCGTATCTCCCCAAACCTCAAGGATTTGCGCTTGTTCTGCTGGTGTCACCAATTCCAGCTCATTCACGCGAATATGCGGATTTTCCACAATTTGCTCAATCACATGCAGTACATGTCCCTGCATACGCTCAACCGTAGCCCGATCATATACATTCGCGTTATATCTGAACATGATGCGGAATGTTTCATCTGGCATCACAATCAAGTCCAGATCATAATTCGTTTGCTCGACAACCTCTACATTCGTAATTTCAAAAGCGGATGGACGAACTTCACCAAGCTGCTCGACTTGCTCCTCTACCGGATAGTTCTCAAATACCATAATGTGGTTAATCAGATTCTGCTTCTGCTCAGTCAGCGCCTGAATTTCATACAATGGGAAGCTGTCGTATGCTCCCGAAGCCAGCGCTTGTTCCTGCGTTTTCCGCATAATTTCCACAAATGTGGCGTTCCGTTCGCTTTGAATCCGAACCGGTATTGTATTAATGAACAGACCGATCATATTCTCTACACCAGCAATATCCGTCGGACGTCCAGATACGACACTACCGAACACAACATCCTCATTGTTGTTATATTTCTGCAAAATAAGGCCCCACACGCTCTGCATCAGCGTATTAATCGTTACCTGCTGCTGCTTCGCAATCCGGTACATGGCTTCACTCCACGTTGGATTCAGCTCTACCGTTATTTTTTCAGAGATATATTTGCTGGTGTCGCTTGTTGTAGTGGACAGAACACTTTCCCTGCTGTCCGCCACTCGGTCTTTTGATGAAGTATCCGATCCAGGTAACAATGTCTGCTGTTCAAAGCCCGCCAAATAACAGCTCCAATACTCTTTTGCCGCACGTTCATCCTGACGCCCCAGCCATTCGATATATTGGCCATACGGTGTGATAGGAGCAAGCTCTGGCTGTTTCTGCTCCAGCAACGTAAAGTACGTACCAAACACTTCACCAGTAACGAGCGATAAGCACCAGCCGTCCATGACAATGTGATGGAAGCTCCATACCCAATGATACGTCTCTTCATCTGTCTGCAATACTTGTACGCGCATAAGCGCATCCGTACCGAGATCAAAGCCGCGGGCCCGATCTTGCAGCTTGAACGTCTGGATATATGCCTTCCGTTCCGCTTCCTGCATTCCACGCAGATCCTCGAAGGAGAGATCACTATCTTTGTGACGGAACACGACCTGCAATGGCTCCTGACTGTGTCCTGTCTCAAACATCTGGAAATTCGTCCGCAGCGCTTCATGACGCTGTGTCAGTAGATCCAGACTCTTGCGGAAAACAGCAACATCGAAGCTGCCTTGTTGATCAAACGACGCCTGCTGGAAGTATGCACCTGACTCCGGCTCCATCAGACTATGGAACAGCATTCCTTTCTGCATTGGAGAGAGGGCATACACATTTTCCAGCTCGCCCACAGAAGCTGTTTGCTCCGTCAATTGTTCCAACTGTTCCAATGTTAAGCCTTTGAACAATACATCGCTTGGTGTTAGCTCACTCCGCTCTTGGGAGGCACAATGAGCGATCACTTCCTGCAAACTTTCCTGCAGCAGCCGCGCAAAATTCTCTACGTTTTGCTGTTGATATACTTTGCGATCATAGCGAATTTCCAGCGTCAGCACGCCCGCTGTAATCATGCCGTTCACATTCAGCGGCTGCTCCAGAACGGTATGATCACTCATCGGCTCTCCATCCGTATGTGAAGACAGAACGATATCACTATGTTCCAAATCCTGATCAAATTGTCCCAAATAGTTGAAGCTAATTTCAGGCTGCAGGCTCAAGGAAAGATTAGCATCATCCTGAGACATATATTTCAGAATACCGTAACCAATGCCCTTATGCGGTACATGGCGCAGGTCCTCTTTTACCCGCTTGATGCGTTGTCCGACCGTTGCCTTTCCGTCCACATCCAGCAGCACCGGATACTGGCTCGTAAACCAGCCCACGGTACGTGTGATATCTATATCTGGAACAATAGCTTCCCGGCCATGACCCTCCAGATTGACCAGCACACGCTCCTGACCGCTCCAGTTATATACCGCTGTACCGAGTGCAGTTAACAGCAGATCATTGACCTCGGTGTGGTACGCACGATGTGATTCCTGAAGCAGCAGCCGTGTTTCCTGTTCGCTCCAAGCCACGGTCACCGTCTCACTGTCTCTGACCAGAAAGTGCTGTCCTTCCGCTCTTTCTTGATCCTTAGGCAGCGATGCGACTTCCGTTTGGGCAAGACGCTGCCAGTATTCGCGTTCGTTTTCGATAGCCGGGCTGTTTGCATATTGAGACAACCGCTCTGCCCAAGCGGAGAACGAATCCGTTTTATATGGCAAGCGAATCGCTTCTCCCCGAACGGCCTGCTCATATCCAGTGGCAAAATCTTCAAACACAATCCGCCATGAAATGCCGTCTACGACCAAATGGTGAATGGCAATCAGTAAATGATCTCCATCCATGCAGCGGAAAAGTCCCAGCTTCACCAGCGGTCCCTCGTCCAGACGAATAGAGCTTTGGATGGCATTCGCCTTCACCTCAATTGCTGCTGCAACATCTGCAATGTTTTGCACATCCGTCAAATCAACAACGTCCAGACGATACAGCTTGCCTTCGTTCAAACCGCGATTCCACGCTTCATAGCCCTGTTCGGTCTGACGGAAGACCATACGCAACGCATCATGATGCTCAGTCACCTTGGTCACCGTTTGATGCAATGCGTCTATATCGAAGCCTTCCGCTCTATGCAGCATCACCGACTGATTGAAATAATGCGGCTCTGCTGAGGATTGTCCAAAGAACCATTGCTGTATCGGGGTCAGCTTGACGCTTCCCGAAACCACGCCCTGATCGGCTGTGCGGCTAACTTTGTGTACATGACCGCTCAGCAGCGAAATGGAAGGATACTGGAATAAATCCTTCATGTCCAGCTTGTAGCCCGCTTGGAGCAAACGGGAGGATACCTGGATCGCTTTGATCGAATCGCCGCCCAGATCAAAGAAATTATCCAAAATCCCGACTCTCTTCGCACCCAACACGGCCTGCCAAATGGAAACCAACGTCTGCTCAAGGGCTGTGCGCGGTTCTACATAATCCGCTCCGCTTTGCAGGTTGCCTTCCGGTGCCGGCAGGGCCTTGCGGTCGATTTTACCGTTTGGTGTCAGCGGCATCTGCTCCATCTGGATGAAAAACGAAGGCACCATGTAGTTTGGAAGCTCCTCACCCAGTAAGCTGCGCAGCTCACCAGCGCTTACTTCTCTTTCAGCGACATAGTACGCCACCAGTTGGTTTTGCCCCTGCTCGTCCGCCTGGGCCAGTACGATGACCTCTTGCACATCTTCCACTTTCAGCATTTGTGCCTCGACCTCGCCCAGCTCGATCCGGTAGCCCCGAATTTTCACCTGATGGTCGATCCGGCCCAAGTATTCGATGTTGCCGTCTGGCATCCATCTCGCCAAGTCACCCGTACGGTACATTCGTTCATAACCTGCTTCACCAGCCGCAAACGGGTTAATTACAAATTTCTCAGCCGTCAGCTCTGGACGATCCAGATACCCACGGGCCAGACCCGGACCGGACACGCACAGCTCACCCGCTACGCCTACCGGGGCCAAATGTCCATGCACATCCACCATATATACTCGGTGATTCGGCACAGGACGTCCGATGGAAATCAGCTGTCCTGCTCTCTCATCCCCGGATACCGGCCAGATGGACGTCGCCACTGAGTTTTCGGTTGGACCGTAGCCGTTGTAGTACGCCACTTGATCCTTCCATTTGTATACCAGTTCTGTGGAAGATGCTGAACCGGCAGTGAACAGAATACGCAGGTTTGGCATCCGTTCTGGCTCCAGATACACCGCATAGGTTGGCGGCAAAGCGGCCACCGTGATGTGGTGATCCGCCATGTACTGCTCAAACCGCTCGTAGTTCAAAATCGTCTCTGTCGTTGGCACGTATAACGTGGCTCCGCAGAACAGCGCCTGGAAGATTTCCCAGCAAGCTGCATCAAATGAATAGCTGGCGAACAGCAACGCATGATCCGACGTGCTGATCCGAAGCGTTTGATCAAAATACGTTTTCAGATTGCACAGCCCGTGATGCTCCAGCATAACGCCCTTCGGCTGCCCCGTTGTCCCCGACGTATAGATCACATACGCCAAATCATTCGGACCGGACCACGGCTCCAAATTGGAACCCTCCTCGTGGTACACCGTCTGCTCTCTATCCAACACCAGCACATGACCATCGGTAGCTGCTTTATCCACCAGATGGCTTTGCGTCAACAGCAGCTTTGCACCCGAGTCGTCCAGCATATAGCGGATACGCTCCTCCGGATAGGTTGGATCAATGGGCACATATGCTCCTCCGGCTTTTAAAATCCCGAAGATGCCCACGATCATGTCCACCGAACGCTCGGTCATCAGACCCACCAAACGATCTTTCGTCACACCTTGACTGCGCAAGGTACGAGCTAATCGATTGGCGCGTTCATTCAGCTCACGATAAGTCAGCGCTTCTCCTTCGAAGAACAGTGCTGTCTGCTCCGGCGTTCGCGCGGTTTGCGCCTCGAACAAGCCATGGATCGTTTGCCCGCTTGGATACTCGGCGGCTGTATTGCCCCATACGCCCAGAATCTGCTCGCGCTCCTGCGCGCTTACCATATCCAGCTCATGTACGCGAATGTCCGGCTTCGCTGTCACCTGCTCCATCAGCTGCACCAGATGACCTCGAATTTGCTCTACACTTTCCCGTTCAAATGCCAAGGCATTATAACCAAAGCTCATGTGAATGGTGTTCCCCGGCAGCACCACCAGGTTAAAGTCATAGTTGGTCTGCTCGACAGACTCGGCTACTGTGATGGTGAAGCTGGACTCCTCACCGTTTCCTAATTGCTCCAATTGTTCCTCTACCGGATAGTTCTCAAAAATAAGAATATGATTGATCAAATCCTGCTTAAGCTCCGACAGCCCCTGAATTTCATACAACGGATACGTATCATAGACATGGGAATCAATCGATTGCTCCTGGGTTTGCTTCATCACGTCTGAGAATAAGCTGTCCACTTGACTGCGGATGCGTACAGGAATTGTATTGATAAACAGACCAATAATGTGCTCCACATTCGGAATGTCTGCCGGACGTCCAGATACCACGCTGCCAAACACCACATCATCTGTACCATTATATTTTTGCAGCAAAAGGCCCCAAACCGTCTGCATCAACGTATTGATCGTCACCTGATAACGCTTGGCTATGCGCTGAATACCAGCCGTTAGATCCGCACCCAAATCAAAATCCAGACGCTCCGCCTGATACCCCGTCTTACCCTGAATTTTTGCCTGTGGCAAGCGGGACTGCTCCTCATATCCTTCCAGAACCTTGCTCCAGTAGCTCGATGCGGCCTGACGATCCTGCTGTTCCAGCCATTCGATATATTGACTGTACGGCGTTACAGGGGCCAGCTCAGGCTGCTTATGGGCCAGTATCGCAAAATAACTCGCAAACACTTCGTTGGTCACCAGCGACAAGCACCAGCCGTCCATCACGATATGGTGGAAGCTCCACACAAAACGGTACGAAGCCTCACCTGTGCGCAAAACGGCGACACGCATCAAAGCATCTTGTGCCAGATCAAAGCCTCTTTGCTTGTCTTTGCGCGTATATTCGAGGATGTACTCGTTTTGCTTCTCTTGCTCCACATCCCGCAGGTCCTCTACATATAACTCACTGCGCTTATTGCGGTACACAACCTGAAGCGGTTCATCCTTCCAGCCGCTGTAAAAGTTCGTGCGCAGTACCGTATGCCGCAGTACCAATACATCCAGACTTGCCGCAAACGCAGCGATATTAAAATGTCCTTGCAAATCAAAGGATGCCTGCTCAAAATAAGCTCCCGATTGCGAATCCATCAGATTGTAAAAGAGCATGCCCTTCTGCATTGGCGTCAGTGCGTATACATTTTCCAGCTCACCTATATGTCCAGCCTGTTCCGCAACTTGTTCCAGCTCTTGAGTCGTCAGACCCTGGAAGGACACATCACTCGGCGTCAACTCCGGATGTTCCTGAGCGACACAATGCGTAATCACCTCTTGCAAAGCGGATTGCAGCAGTCCCGCCACCCGTTCCAGCGTTTCCTTGCGATATTGCTTACGGCTGTAAGCGATCGTCAAGCGCAGCGTGCCCTCCGAGATCATCGCGTTCAAATCGAGCGTGTGTGACAATGGTGAATTCGCATCGTCAGTCTCACCTACACCATAGGACGACAGTGTGATTCCGCTATTTTGCAAATCCTGATCCACTTGTCCCAAATAGTTAAAGCTGATTTCCGGTTCTGCTGCATTCGCACGCGCTTTACCTGATTCAGACGCATGGGGCAAGTAGCGCCAAGTTCCATAGGTCAGCCCTTTATGCGGAATTCGGCGCAGTCCTTCCTTCGTTTCTTTAATCCGCTCTGCCAGTGTCATTCCCTTGCCCGTTTCCAGCAGCACCGGATACAAGCTCGTAAACCAGCCTACTGTACGTGTAATATCCACCTCTGGTAGGATCGCTTCCCGACCATGTCCCTCCAGATTCACCAGCACATGCCCTGCGTCTGTCCAGTTGTACATCGCCAGGCCCAGCGCGGTCAGCAGCAAATCATTGACCTCGGTGTTGTAGGCGCGATGTGCCTGCTTCAAGAGCTGCTGGGTTTCAG
Organism: Paenibacillus sp. TY11; assembly: GCF_059772165.1. NCBI lineage: Bacteria > Bacillati > Bacillota > Bacilli > Caryophanales > Paenibacillaceae > Paenibacillus > Paenibacillus sp. TY11. The sequence continues at coordinate 28,677 of NZ_JCBAIQ010000036.1, forward strand.
CTTCGGTCCACTCCACCGTCAGCACTTCGCTGTCTGCATTCAAGGAGCCCTCATAGGCAAAATCCTTAGGCAGCGGCGCTACTTCGGCTTTGGCCTGTTCCAGCTGCTTCCAGTAGGACGCATCCGATGCGCCCACAGAACGATGAGTATAAGCCATCAACTCGCGTGCCCACGCTTGGTAGGAATCCGTTTTATAGGGCAATCGTACAGGCTCGCCCTTGATCGCCTGCTCGTAGCCTGTCGAGAAATCTTCAAACAGAATCCGCCACGACACCCCGTCCACCACCAGATGGTGAATGGCTATCAGTAAATGATCGCCCTCTGCTGTGCGGAACAATCCCAGCTTCACCAGAGGTCCTTCGGACAGGTCGATGCTGCTTTGAATTTCCGTTGCTTTCGCTTCCAGCGCTTCCGCATCGATTGCCTGTTCACGGTAATCCACCGTTTCCAGCGTATACAACGCGCCTTCCTCTATGTTGCGTGTCCAAGCCGCGTAACCGGAAGAAGCCTGACGGAAAACCGTACGCAGCGCATCATGATGCTTCACGATGTGATCCATGACTTGGCGAACCGCCGTCTCATCAAAGCCCTCAGCGCGATAGAGCATGACCGCTTGATTAAAGTGCTGCGGACGCTCGCGCTCCTGGGCAAAGAACCAATGCTGGATCGGAAGCAAAGCGGTTTCCCCGCTTACTTCTCCTTGATCTGCAATACAGCTCACCTCGTGTATATGCGGTGCCAGTGTTGCGACCGTTGGATACTGGAACAAATCTTTCATGTCCAGCTTGTAGCCTGCCTGGAATACACGGGATGTGATTTGAATCGCCTTGATCGAGTCGCCGCCCAGATCGAAGAAATTGTCCAAAATGCCGACAGTCTGCAGTCCCAGTACCGACTGCCAGACCCCTACCAGAGCGCGTTCTTGCGCGGTACGCGGCTCTGCATAATCCGCTCCGCTTTGCAGACTGCCTTCTGGTGCTGGCAGGGCCTTGCGGTCAATTTTGCCATTTGGACTCAGCGGCATTTGCTCCAGCTGTACAAAGTACGATGGCACCATGTAGCTTGGCAGCTCCCGGCCCAGCTCACTTCTCAGCTCGCTGGCACCGATCTCTTGCCCAGCGACGTAATACGCCACCATTTGTTTTTGTCCCGTTTCATCCGCACGAGCCATGACTATGGCTTCTCGTACAGATTCCACTTTCAGCAGCTGCGATTCGACCTCGCCCAGCTCGATCCGGTAGCCCCGGATTTTCACCTGATGGTCGATCCGGCCCAGATATTCAATGTTGCCATCCGGCATCCATCTCGCCAAATCGCCTGTACGGTACATGCGCTCATAGCCTGATTCCCCCCCTGCAAACGGATCCTTCACGAATTTCTCTGCTGTCAACTCTGGACGGTTCAGATAGCCTCGGGCTACGCCGACACCGCCGATGCACAGCTCACCCGCAACCCCGATGGGCTGCAATTGCTCCGTGCCTTCCTTGACAATGTACAGACGAATGTTTTGAATCGGTTTTCCGATTGGAATGACCGTATATTCCTCTAATGGCTCGCAATCGAAGTACGATACGTCCACCGTCGCTTCGGTTGGCCCATACAGGTTGATCAGCTTCGCTCCGACCAGGCTTGACACGAGCCGTTGGAACCGGGCGACATGCTGCGGCGGCAATGCTTCACCACTGGCAAATACATGGCGCAGCGTTGCCAGTTTCGCTTGCATCTCTTCCCGTGACTGCTGCTCCACATACTCCAGGAACGCATGCAGCATGGCCGGTACAAAGTGCATCGTGCTCACGCCATCGCGGGCAATCGTGTCGATGATGTCCTCCGGATTCTTTTCCCCGCCGACCGACAGCAGGCTTACCTTCGAGCCGACCATCGACCACCAGAACAGCTCCCATACCGACACGTCGAAGGTGAAGGCGGTTTTTTGCAGAATCGTATCCTCCGCACTCAAGCCGTAACGCTCATGCATCCACATAATCCGGTTGATGACGGAATGATGCTCCACCATCACGCCCTTCGGTTTTCCAGTGGAGCCGGAGGTATAGATCACATAGGCGATATGACGCGGCCCGGCCAGTGGCTCCAGATTCGAGCCATCCTCGTGGTACATGTCCTTGCCAGCCTGTTCCAGATGATCCAGCACCAGCACCTGGCCGTCGAAACTCAGCAATGCTTGCTCCGCCAGATGTGATTGCGTCAGCACCAGCTTCGCTCCCGAGTCCTCCAGCATGAAGCGGATGCGGTCCGCCGGATAGTCCGGGTCGATTGGCACGTAGGCTCCGCCTGCCTTGAGGATCGCGTAGATGCCTACGATCATGTCCAGCGAACGGTGAACCAAAATGCCCACCGGCTGATCCGGTTGAACGCCTTCCGCACGCAGCGTCCGAGCCAAACGGTTCGCGCGCTCATTCAACTCCGCGTAGGTCAACGCTTCCGCTTCGCACAGCACCGCCACTTGCTCCGGCGTGTTCGCTGCCTGCTGCTCGAACAGCGCACTTAGCGTTTGATTCTGTGGATAGGCTGCCGCTGTATCTCCCCAAACTTGAACGATTTGTGCCTGTTCTTCCGGTGTCACCAATTCCAGTTCATTCACACGGATATTCGGATTGTCCATGATTTGCCCGATGATGTGGTCGATATGAGCATAGATACGTTCCATTGCAGACCGGTTATACACCAGAGCATTGTATTCTAGCAGGATGGAGACATCCTCGTCAGGCACGACAATCAGGTTGAAATCGTAGTTAGTTTGCTCTGCAAGTGCCACATTGGCAATAGAGAAGCTTGTTTGTGTCCTTGTCTCACCGGAACCACCCATCTGCTGCCCGATCGGGTAGTTTTCAAACACCATAATGTGATTAATCAGGTCTTGTTTTTGTTCAGTCAGTGCCTGAATATCGTACAACGGGAACGTGTCGTAGACACTAGAAGCCAAAGCCTGTTCCTGCGTGCGCTGCAATACTTCAGCAAATGTAGCATTCTGTGCACTGTAAATGCGTACCGGAATCGTGTTGATAAACAATCCGATCATGTTCTCCACACCTGGAATTTCTGCCGGACGACCGGATACAACACCACCAAACACAACATCCTGATTATTATTGTATTTCTGTAAAATAACGCCCCAAACGCTTTGCAGCAATGTGTTAATCGTTACATGTTGTTGCTTGGCAATTTGGTTTAATGCGGCACTCCGTTCTTTACCCAACATAAACGGCAGCTTTTCCGAAACATAGCGGGAATTTGAGCCCCTACCGCTTCTGTCTGTATCTTCAACCCGTGCTAATACAGAAGCTTGCGCGTTCTCACCAGGCAACAATGTTTGCTGTTCAAAACCCGCTAAATAGTCACTCCAATAACGGGTCGCTTCCTGTGTATCCTGATGTTCCAACCATTCGATATAGTCACTATACGGCTTGACAGGTGCGAGCTCTGGTTGCTTGTGCTCCAGCAGGGCAAAATATGCACCAAACACTTCGTACGTCACCAGTGACAGGCACCAGCCGTCCATCACAATATGATGGAAGCTCCATACAAAACGGTATGAGCTATCACCCGTGCGGAAGACGGTTACGCGCATGAGCGCATCCTTGCTTAAATCAAAGTTTCGAGCTTTATCTTGGGCCACAAATTCAGCTACAGCGTCTTCACGTCCTCTGACATCCTCATAACGGAAGCTCGGATTTTTATGACGATAGACGATCTGCAACGGTTGACCATGCCAGCCGCTGTGGAAATTCGTCCGTAATATAGCATGTCGGCTAACCAGCAGCTTCAGGCTTTCCTCGAATATGGACGGCTCAAAGTGGCCCTTAAGATCAAAGGTCGCCTGTTCAAAATACACGCCCGATTCTGCGTTCATCAGACTATGGAACAGCATCCCCTTCTGCATCGGAGTTAACGGATACACATTCTCCAATTCCCCAACCGCCTTGGTCTGCTCGATAATCGTGTCTAATTGCTCCAATGTCAGACCTTTTAGCAGTACATCGCTTGGAGTCAATTCGGTCCGCTCCCGTGTGACACAATGCTCGATCATTTCAAGCAGGTTGGATTTTAATAGATTAGCCAGCATTTGGACGGTGTCCTTACGGAAGGCTTTGCCGTTATACCGAATGTCCAGTTCCAGGATGCCGTTCGTTACGATTCCGCTCACATCGAGAGCATATTTCATCTTCGTCCGGTCACTTACAGCTAATCCGATTGGGTAAGGAGACATGCGCATATCGCTGTTTTGCAAATCCTGATCAAACTGTCCGAGATAGTTAAAGCTCACTTGTGGCTCGGCAAAAGCTTTATGTTGACCAAGGTGCGGTGCATCTGCTTGATGACTAACGGCTTGGCCGGATTCACTTAAATGTCTCCATATACCATAGCCGATCCCTTTATTCGGAATGCGGCGCAGACTCTCTTTGACCTGTTTGATTCGTCTCGACAACACATGATCACGACCGATGTCCAGCATCACCGGATATTGACTCGTAAACCAGCCCACAGTACGAGAAATATCCGTATCCGGTAAAATGTCCTCGCGTCCGTGACCCTCCAGATTGATCAGGCTGCGTTCATGACCGGTCCATGTGTACAGCATCATACCCAAAGCAGTCAGGAGCAGATCGTTCACTTCCGTGTTATATGCGCGGTGTGCTTGCTTCAACAGCCGTTCGGTCTCTTCTTCCGTAAGCTGGACGACCACTGTATCGGTGTCAGCCAAGGTACATAGAGCAGCCTGCGCTTGATCCACAGGTAGCCGTACTTGATCAGCCAAAGCGGCTGCGTTCAGTTGCTCCCAGTAGGCGCGTTCACTGTCCATTGCCGCGCTATTCGCATAGGTGGAAAGTCGCCCAGACCAGGAACGGAAGGAATCCGTTTTGTCCGGCAGCTGAAGCACTTCCTGATGGATGGCCTGTTCATAGGCTGTAGCCAAATCCTCAAACAAAATACGCCATGATACTCCGTCCACTACCAAATGGTGAATCGCCATCAGCAGATGATCCCCATCTACACAGTGGAACAAACCCGCTTTAAACAGCGGCCCTTCATGCAGTTGAATACTGCTTTGAATTTCGGTGGCTTTTGCCTCGATCGCTGCGGCGATCAGGGCTTCATCCGTCAAATCTCTAAAGTCCAGCACGTCCAGGTGATACAGCTCGCCTTCCTGTATTCCGCGATTCCAGGCTTCATAGCCTTGCTCTGTCTTGCTGAACACCATCCGCAGAACATCATGATGCTCTGTCAGTTTGCCAAGCGCCTGACGCAGAGCGGACTCATCAAAACCCTGCTCCCGGTGCAGCATAACCGCCTGATTAAAGTGATGCGTGTCCACTTGCTCCTGCGCAAAGAACCAGTGCTGGATCGGAAGCAACGCGGTTTCCCCGCTCACTTCTCCCTGATCTGCCATACGACTTACCTCGTGCATATGCGGTGCCAGTGTTGCGACGATTGGATAGCGGAACACATCCTTCATGTCCAGCTTGTAGCCTGCCTGGAACGCACGGGACACGATTTGAATCGCCTTGATCGAATCGCCGCCCAGGTCAAAGAAATTGTCCAAAATACCGACGGTTGGCACGCCCAGGACTGACTGCCAGACCGCTACGAGTACCCGTTCCGTTGCAGTGCGCGGCTCTGCATAATCCGCTCCGCTTTGCAGACTGCCTTCCGGTGCCGGCAGCGCCTTGCGGTCGATTTTACCGTTCGGTGTCAGCGGCATCTGCTCCAGCCAAATGAAATACGACGGCATCATATAGCTTGGCAGCTCCCGCCCCAGCTCATGTCTCAGCTCATCGGCTCCAAGCTCTTGTCTCGCGACGTAGTACGCCACTAGTTGTTTTTGGCCCGTTTCGTCCGTACGAGCCACGATGACCGCTTCTCGTACCGACTCCACCTGCAACAGCTGCGATTCGACCTCGCCTAGTTCGATCCGGTAGCCCCGGATTTTCACCTGATGGTCCATCCGTCCCAAATATTCAATATTGCCGTCCAGCGTCCATCTCGCCAAATCGCCTGTACGGTACATCCGCTCATGGCCTGCCTTGCCACCAGCAAACGGATTATTTACAAATTTTTCTGCCGTCAGTTCTTCACGTTTCCAATATCCACGGGCCAATCCTTCCCCTGCAATACATAACTCGCCCGGCACACCGACTGGCTGCAATTCCCCACTCGCATTCATGATAAATATTTGGGTATTCGCGATAGGACGTCCGATATTAATTTCTTGAGCATGGGTCAGTTCCTGTACGGCCGACCAAACCGTCGTTTCTGTAGGTCCGTACATGTTATAAATGCGGGGACCG
>NZ_JCBAIQ010000037.1:0-34781 GCF_059772165.1 Paenibacillus sp. TY11
CGTCTGCCGCTGTGAGCGCAGCCGGAACGTCAGCAGTGGCCGGAGCGGGGGCTACGGCTGGGACGGCGACAGGCGGCTTTGGCAAGCCTGCGCTGTTTGAGGTGGGCGTTTCCCCTGGTGTGGGAAACAAGAAGTTCACCGCTCGCCAGATGGCACTGCTCGCCGAGGTAGCGGGTGATGACGGCGAGCTGGAGTACACGCCGGATCATCAGATCGTGCTGCGTGTGCCGTGCGCAGACCCCGAGGAACTGGTCGGACGACTGCGGGATGAACGATTCATTGTCATGCCGATCGGCGATGTGTTTAAGGTGAAGGCGTGCGACTTCTGCAATATGGAGAAGGATGACGCTGTGCCTGTGGCTGAGCATCTACAGGTTGTACTTGGCGGATTACAGGCACCCAAGGAAACGAGCATTGCTTTGAACGGCTGCGGTATGGCCTGCTATGGTGCGGTGCTGGAGGATATCGGAATCGTCTATCGCAAGGGAGGATACGATCTCTTCCTCGGCGGCAAAAAATTCGGCCGCAATGCTCATGCCGCTCAGCCTGTAGCGGAAGGGATTCCGGGTGATCAGATTACAGACATCATCGAGAACGTCATCGCTGAATATAAGGAAAAAGGGCATCCAAACGAGCGTTTTCATAAATTTTTCAAACGTGTAGGTGTCGTTGCGGGTTTCCGGCATGAAGATGCACCAGCAACGGTAGAAGTGAATGCAGTTTGTGGTGATTAATGGGCTGAAGGCCTGATGAACCGGATACAAGCATATATATAAAATAGGGCGTCATGTAGGTTATCCCTATGTAGAGGAGGAAAAAACAGCAGTGAATGCAATATTGTTGGTTGGACATGGAAGTCGGGACCCGGAGGGGAATCAGGAGCTGCTGGAATTTGCACAGGCGGTGGCAGATCAGGTGCCGGATATGTGTGTGGAAACCTGTTTCTTGGAGTTGGCACGTCCCGGCATTGCCGAAGGGGTGCAAACATGTGTGGAGAGAGGGGCGACGCGTGTCGTTCTTATTCCGATTATCTTGTTCGCAGCGGTACACGCCAAAATTGATATTCCGATGGCTATTGATCGGGCAAAGGCAAAATATCCGCAGGTGGAATTTGTATACGGACGTCCGATCGGCGTTCACGAAAAAATCGTCAGCATTCTGCAAAGCCGCTTGAAAGAGGCCCGTCCGGTTGCGGTTCCAGCAGGAATGAATAGCGCTGTAGAGGCATCTGCCGAGGTATCCGACGAAGAAACGGCGGTACTTGTATTAGGACGTGGAAGTAGCGATCCAGATGCGAACAGTGACTTTTTCAAAATCACCCGTATGCTGTGGGAGAAGCTTCCTTATACGTGGGTAGAGAGCAGCTTTATCGGTGTGACGCAGCCTTCTTTTCCCGATGGCTTGGAGCGTTGTGTACGATTGGGGGCCAAAAAGATTATCGTGCTTCCCTATTTTCTGTTCACGGGTGTGCTGATTAAGCGCATCGGAGAAATGACCCAGGAATTTGCCGAGGCTCACCCTGCATTACAAGTGGAGATGGGCGGATATTTTGGTTTCCATCCTCAATTGGTTGAACTGGTGCTGGAGCGAGCAAATGAAGGCTTGTTCGGCAAGGTTACGGCCAATTGTGATAACTGCCAGTTCCGTCTGGAGGCGCAGGAGCATCACCATCATCACCACGACCATGACCATGACCATGACCACGACCATGACCACGATCATCATGATCACGATCATCATGACCATGACCACCACCATCATGTACATGAGCACGAACACGATCATCATCATAAGGAACACTCGCATGATCACGACCACGAGCATGTACATGCTCACGGCCATGATGACCATGATCATGAACATCATCACGATCATTCACAGATGCCGTCTGTTGTGAACGGAAGCGGGATTTCTGGTGGCGGGCAGGTGAAGGGCTCATGATATTCATGCTATGCGGGACGAGCGATGCTCGGGAATTGGCGCTGCAAATCCGTGATAATGGCTTCAACGTATTGACCTCCGTCGTAACAGAAAGCGCGGCAATCAGCTTGTCCGAAGCGGGGCTGGACGTACGTACAGGTCGAATGACAGCTGATGAAATGGCTGCAATGATTCGGGAGCAGGGAATACAGGCGGTTGTTGATGCCAGTCATCCTTTTGCAGAAGAAGCACATGCAAATGCGATGACAGCCGCTCGCGAGTCTGGGGTTCCTTATATTCGCTACGAGCGGACGGGACTGGTGTATGACAATCATCCGTTGCTCCACATCGTGTCTTCCTATGAAGAGGCCGCATTAGAAGCGAAGCAACTCAAAGGCTCTGTAATGCTTACGACAGGCAGTAAGACGCTCGGCACGTTCACCAAGCATTTACTCGGGGACCCAGAGATTCGTCTGGTTGCACGCATGCTGCCGCGTTTGGATAATATGGAGAAATGTGGCGAGTTGGGCATGGAGCAAAAAAATATTATCGCCATGCAGGGACCATTTTCCCGCGAGATGAACGAAGCATTATACAAGCACTTTGGCACGACGGTGATGGTCTCCAAGGAAAGCGGACGCACGGGAGCGGTGGATGAAAAGGTTCAATCTGCATTGGAGCTGGGTATTCACGTACTTTTGATTTCCAGACCGGAAGTGGAATTTGGCACGGTATTTGATCATTTCGACGGAGTAATCGACGCACTGCGCACAGCAAAAGAGAAAGCTTCAATTTGAATTGACTCATGCCCCTATGAGTCCAGTTAACCGAGAACGACTTCTGGCATGTATTTAAAATATAGTCATCTTAAAACAGGTGTTTTTATAGAAATATTTAATATTCCAGTGCATGAACTGTTATTTTCCTAAACTAATTTTCCATAAGGGAGTGGTCGATACGATGGATTTTAAAACAGATTTTAAGCCGCTAACGGTGCAGCCGCAGGAGATTGAGGGCAAGAGCTTCGAGATGATTACAGAAGAACTGGGAGAGCATCCTTTTACAGCGGAGCAATATCCCGTCGTACAGCGTGTCATTCATGCATCTGCTGATTTTGAGCTGGGCCGCAGCATGGTGTTTCATCCGAAAGCGATTGAAGCCGGGATTGCAGCTATTCGCGCAGGACAGCAGGTAGTGGCGGATGTGCAAATGATTCAAGCAGGGCTGAGCAAGGATCGTATTCGTCAATTTGGCGGGGATGTGCATGTGTACATATCTGACCCGGACGTCATGGAAGAAGCGAAAAGACTGAATACGACACGCGCCATTATTTCGATGCGCAAAGCGATTCAGGCGGGCGAAGGTGGCATCTATGCGATTGGTAATGCGCCGACAGCGTTGCTGGAGATGATTCGTCTGGTGAAAGAAGGAGCGGCTAAGCCCGGACTGGTGATTGGAATGCCCGTCGGTTTCGTATCGGCGGCAGAATCCAAGGACGAGCTGCGCAAGCTGGATATTCCGTTCATTACGAATATTGGCCGCAAGGGCGGCAGTACGATTGTCGTAGCGGCATTGAATGCGATTTCCTTAATGGCTGTCCGCTAGATGCGGTTGTCCGTTTGCTGTATCATGAAATGAATTGGAGCATGATCAGCATGTGAGGTTAAGGAGGAATTGGCATGGAAAAGGAAGCGGCGTCCGCCGACAGGCCCAAACGGATGAAAAGCGGTGAAGCTCCCGCGCCGGACAAGCCGATGCGGTCAGGCTTTACGACTGGAGCTTGTGCAGCTGCAGTAGCCAAAGGAGCGGTACAACTGCTCATTACGGGCATTCCGCCGAAGGAAGCGGTGATATCGCTGCCCGCGGGCTTCGATCATGCGTTTGAGCTGATCGAGCCTGTGTTGGACGCGGACGAAGCTTCCTGCACGACGATCAAGGACGGTGGCGATGACCCGGATGCCACGCATCAGGCGAGAATTATCGCCTCCGTTAGCTGGCGCGAGGAGCCGGGCATTGAGCTGGACGGCGGCATCGGCGTGGGACGGGTAACGAAGCCCGGTCTGCCTGTGCCTGTCGGGGAAGCAGCGATTAATCCGGTGCCGCGCCGGATGATTACGGAGGCCGTCACAGGCGTGCTCGAGGAGCATGGATCAGCCAAAGGTGTCCGTGTCGTCATCAGCGTGCCGGACGGCGAAGAAATCGCCAAGAAGACACTGAACGGGCGACTAGGCATTCTTGGCGGTATATCCATACTGGGTACGCGCGGCGTGGTAGTACCGTTTTCTACGTCAGCTTATAAAGCCAGTGTCGTGCAGGCCATATCGGTTGCACAAGCGATGGATTGCCAGGAAATTGTCCTGACCACAGGCGGCAGCAGTGAAAAATATGCGATGCAAATGTATGATCGGCTGACGGAAGAGGCCTTTATTCAGATGGGGGACTTTGTCGGCTTTGCCATTAAGCATGGGAAACGGCTGGGAATGAAAAAGATTATTCTCGTCGGTATGCCAGGTAAGCTGTCGAAGGTGGCTCAAGGCGTCATGATGGTTCACTCCAAGAGCGCTCCGGTGGATTTTGGCTTTTTGGCCGAGGTCGCGCGTGAAGCAGGTGTGGACGAGTCGCTTGCAGCGGCAGTGGCAGAGGCGAATACAGCCACGCAGGTGGCGGATATGATGACTGAAGCGAATGCGCTGAGCTTTTTTGAAAAGCTGTGTACTTATGGATGTCAGCATTGTCTGGAGCATGCAGGTGGTGGAATCGTCGTGGAAATGGTACTGGTAACGATGAAAGGGAACGTGCTGGGGAGGGCGAGAGTCGGTGAGTAGAGTGATTCGTGTCATTGGTATCGGTGAAAATGGAGCGTCAGGTCTATCGCAGGAGACGCTGGAGCAAATCGAGCGTGCAGACCTGCTGGTTGGCGGAGAGCGTCAGTTAGCCTTTTTTAAGGAAGCCGCAGGGGAAAAACGAACATTAAAGAGAGGCTTATCCGCCGTAGTGGAAGAATTGGGACGGTTGCGTGAGGACAAGGATATTGTCGTGCTTGCGTCAGGCGATCCGCTTTTTTTTGGAATTGCAGGGTATTTGTCTGCCAAGCTGGGGGCTGAGCATCTGGATATTTTACCGCATCTCAGCTCGGTTCAGCTAGCGTTTGCGCGTCTCGGTGAAAGCTGGCAGGATGCAGTGCTGGAAAGCGTACACGGCCGTCCGATGACCGGACTGGCGCAGCGGATCGACGGACAGAACAAGGTCGCGTTGCTGACGGACGACCGGAATCATCCCGCCGCAGTCGCTGCCTATTTGCTGCATTATGGCATGACGGAATACGATGCCTTTGTCGGCGAGCATTTGGGTGGACCGGATGAGGCGTATCGGCACTATACGCTGGAAGAGATGGCGCAGGGAACGTTCCAACCACTGAACGTGGTCATTTTGCGTCGCCGTAAGGGTGAAGACGTGCCTGCAATTCGACGGGGATTTGGCTTCGAGGATGCGGAATTTCACCAGCGCAAGCCGGAAAAGGGGCTGATTACGAAGCGTGAAGTGCGCGTATTCAGCTTGTCCGAGCTGCGTCTGACAGAGCGAAGCATCGTATGGGACATCGGCGCAGGCTCCGGCTCTGTAGCTGTGGAATGTGCGCGGCTGGCCAAGTATGGGCAAGTATTTGCCATTGAGAAGAACGAAGGCGATTTGGCTAATGTGGAAGCGAACAAAATCAAATTTCGCACCGATTTTCCAGTTATTCATGCCAAAGCGCCTGCCGGATTGGGCGAACTGCCAGACCCGGATGCGGTGTTTATCGGCGGGAGCGGGGGAGAATTGGCCGAGCTGATTCGTCTGTGTGCTTCCCGTCTGCGTAAAGATGGACGAATTGTAGTGAATGCTGCAACGATTGAGACACTGTATGACGGTATGAAGGCGATGAAAGCAGCAGGACTCGAAACCTCGGTGACGTTACTGCAAACAGCGCGTAGCAAGCCGATTTTGAATATGACTCGTTTTGACGGACTGAATCCGATATATGTCATTACCGGGCAGCCGTCGGTGGACGCGGTTGACGAAGTAGCAGGGGAGTAAGCTGGTAAATCAAGAGGGGGAGAGAGACAGCATGAATACGGCGGCAACAGGAACACTTTACGGCGTAGGCGTGGGGCCGGGTGATCCCGAGCTGATTACAGTCAAGGCGTACCGCATGATTCAGGAATGTGCAGTTGTGGCTTATCCGAAGAAACGCCGGGGAGGCAAGTCGTATGCTCACGAGATCGTGGAGTTGTACGTCAACCCGGAGGAAAAGGAGATGCTAGGACTCATTTTCCCAATGACCAAGGACCCGGTTGTACTGGAGCGGGAGTGGAATAAAACGGTGGTTGCTTGCTGGGAAGCGCTGCGTGAAGGCAAGGATGTAGCCTTTGTTACAGAGGGAGACCCCAATCTGTACAGTACCTTTATTCACTTGGCGCGGCTCATGAAGGATCTCCATCCTGAGGTGCCGATTGTATCTATTCCGGGAATTTCGTCCGTGTTGGGAGCGGCGGCAGCGCTGGAATTGCCTTTGGCAGACGGAGATCAGCAGGTCGGTATTATTCCGGCTACGGATGATCGGGAAGCGATGAAGCGGGCGATTGAGAATCACGATACGGTCGTGTTTATCAAAGTTGCCAAAGTGCTGGATTTGATTTTGGATGTGCTGGATGAACTCGATCTCGGGGATCGGGCATCTGTCATTACCAAGGTCACTTCTCCTTATGAAATGGTATGGCGCAACGCGCAGGAGCTGCGCGGACAGGAGCTTGAATATTTGAGTTTAATGGTGGTGAGCAAATGACGTTGGAGCCAAAAGTATATATCGTAGGAGCAGGTCCCGGCGACCCGGAACTGATTACTGTAAAAGGTTCCCGGATTCTACGCACGGCTGATGTGGTATTGTACACGGATTCACTCGTGAACGACGAGTTGATTGCCACGGCCAAGCCAGAGGCGCAGGTACTGCAAAGCTCCGGCATGGATCTAGAGCGGCAGGTCGAGATTATGAGCGAGGCTGTGCAGGCTGGACGCAGTGTAGCTCGCGTACATACAGGTGATCCGGCAGTGTACGGGGCGATTTTGGAACAAATGGTGTTGCTGAAGCAGCGCGGAGTAGCATACGAAATCGTACCGGGCGTCAGCTCGGTCTTTGCTTCTGCGGCCGTGCTGGGTGCAGAGCTAACAGTGCCTGATCTGACGCAGACGGTCATTCTGACGCGTGCGGAGGGCCGTACACCTGTACCGGATCGAGAAAAGCTGCGTGATCTGGCCTCCCATCACTGTACAGTGGCACTGTTCCTCAGCGCAACGCTAGCGAAGAAGGTGGTTGTCGAGTTTCTAGCGGCAGGCTGGAGCGAGGACACACCTGTTGCAGTTGTGCAGCGCGCGACCTGGCCGGACCAAAAGATCGTGCGCACGTCGCTTGCTCAATTGCCCGCCGATCTGCGCGCAGCAGGCATTACGATGCATGCCATGATTTTGGCAGGCTGGGCGCTCGACCCGGGACTGGTGGACAAGGACGCGCATCGTTCCAAGCTGTATGATAAGTCGTTCACCCATGGTTACCGGAAGGGAGTGAAGCCTGGTGAGTAATCCTTTTGCCGCTGTGGCGATCACGAAGCATGGAGTGGAAATGGTGCGCAATTTGGGAGCCAGCTTTCCGGGCACGGATGTGTATTATATGTCCAAGTTTGAGCGTGGCGACGAGCAGGAGCTTGGCATTCAGTTGTTCGAAGGCTCGGTCAAGCTGATTTTGCCGGATTTATTTAAACAATATAACGGTATTATTTTGTTTATATCTCTCGGTGCAGTGGTTCGTATGATTGCACCAATTTTGGTGGATAAAAAGGTAGACCCGGCGGTAGTTGTCATTGATGATCGTGGCGAGCATGTCATTAGCGTATTGTCTGGCCATTTGGGTGGCGCCAATGAATTGACCCGCCATGTAGCGGCTGTGCTGGGCGCACGTGCTGTAATCACGACTGCATCGGACGTGCAGGGCACGATCCCGGTGGACATGTTTGGTCGGGAATTGGGTTGGGTGGTCGATAGCTTCGACAAGGCCACTCCTGTGAGCGCCGCTGTTGTGAACGAGGAGCCTGTTGCGCTCATACAAGAGACAGGCGAACGGAACTGGTGGCGTTATGACAAGCCTGTACCTGCACATATCAAGGTATATGCTTCGACGGCAGAAGCATTACAAGAACCGTTTAACGCCGCGTTGGTCGTTAGTGACCGTTTATTAGAGCCGGAGGAAGAGGAGCGTTTTCTTTCTAATGGCGTGCTGTACCGTCCGAAAAGCTTGGTGCTCGGCATCGGCTGCAACCGTGGGACTGCATTGGAGGAGCTGGAGGCTGGTGTGCTGAACACCTTGAAAGAGCTGCGTTTGTCCGTAAAAAGCGTTCGAAATATTGCCACCATTGATCTGAAAAAGGACGAAGAGGGTTTGCTTGCTCTTTGCGCCAAATACGGTTGGGAACTGGTGACGTACACTCCGTCAGAACTGAACACTGTACAGCTTCCTAATCCATCGGAAACCGTCTTCAAATACACCGGCGCATATGGGGTCAGCGAACCTTCAGCCTTGTTGTCTTCCGGTGCAGACCATTGGCTGCTGGAGAAGAAAAAAAGCGGCAATATGACGTTGTCGGTAGCACGGGTCTCTTATGACTGAGATCATGAAGCACGGCGTGCAGCCTGATCTGTCTGCCACAGCGCGCAGAAGCCGTATTGTTGTTGCCGGTACGGGTAGCGGTGCGGGCAAAACGACCGTTACCCTAGGGCTGATGAAGGCGTTCGCCGACAGCGGCCTGCGAGTGCAGGGCTTTAAGTGCGGACCGGATTATATTGACCCGACCTATCATACTGCCGCGACCGGAACTCCTTCCCGTAATCTGGATTCATGGATGACCTCACCGGATACGGTGCGTGAAACCTTTATCCGCGCTTCTGAAGGCGCGGATCTTTCCGTGATTGAAGGCGTCATGGGGCTGTATGACGGCAAGGACCCGCTCAGCAACACTGGGTCGACTGCCGAAATCGCGATGCTGACAGACAGCCCCGTATTGCTGGTGGTCGACGTGCGCAGCATGGCACGAAGTGCCGCCGCTATTGTGCTTGGCTTTCAGCGCTTGGAGCCCAAGCTGCGCATTGTGGGCGTAATTGTGAATCGCTGCGGTAGCCAAGGACACTACGGCATCGTCAAAAAGGCGATCGAGCAGGAGTGCGGCATCCCTGTGCTCGGCTGGTTAAAGCGCGATGACGGGCTGGACATACCCGAGCGTCATCTGGGCCTGGTGCCTGCTGTGGAACGCGGCGAGCTGGAGCCGCTTTTCCAACGGGCGGCAGAGCTGATCCGCGCCGGCACGGATCTGGATACGCTGCGGGCATTGGCGGATTCGGCTCCGCCGTTGTCTCTGCCCGCGCAGCCATTATTTGCCCCGGATCGGCTTCCATCGATAGGATCGCAGGTCGCGACCGGGGAGCGCCCCGTCATTGCTGTCGCCAAAGATGCGGCGTTCAATTTTTACTACCCGGAAAATCTGGACTTGCTACGTCAGTCGGGAGCAGAGATTATCTGTTTCAGCCCGCTGGCAGGAGATCGCGTACCTGAGCATGCAAGCGGGCTATACCTGGGCGGAGGTTTTCCTGAGGAGTTTGCATCGACTATCGCTGCGAATACAGGTTTTTTAGAAGGTATCCGTAACGCCGTACACCGGGATATGCCTATATTCGCCGAATGCGGCGGTTATATGGTACTGGCCCGGACAATTACCGATCGTGCGGGTCACGTCCATCACATGGCCGGGGTTATTCCGTCGGATGTCCGCATGCAGGAGAAACGGGCCGCACTGGGGTACCGGGAAGCAACCGCTTCGCAGGATTGCCTGCTGCTGGAGGCTGGAGAGACGATTCGAGGACATGAATTTCACTATTCTGTCATGAACTATGATGAATCAGCCGCTCCCTATCCCTATGCCTATCAAACCAAGGGGATGCGTGGACTCCAGAGCGAAGGCTATGCGAAAGGAAACCTTTTGGCAGCCTACACGCATATTCATCTCGCTTCTTTTCCCAAGGCGGCAGCACGTTGGGTAGAAAAATGCCGAGCGTACGGTCAATAGTTTTGCAAACTAGCGCACCACTTCATATAAACAAAAAGCCGGGTCCCTTAAAGGTCCGGCTTTCCTAAGTATAAATAGCATTAAACCTTACATAGTATGGAAGCGTATACAATATTTTTTGGCGATTCGCTTACATGAGCTTTTTCAGTTGGGAAATCCTCCCCTGGCTTACGCCAAGCATGGAAGCGAGTTGTTTTTGTGAAGATGCCGGATGTTCTTCCATAAGCTCTCTCATTTTCTCCAAAATAACGTCCGTGCGCTGATAAATTTTTTTCATATGCATGTTTTGCTTAAGTGGAGGTGACTGGGTTTCAGTCGCCGTGACCGGAAGCAAATCTTCCGTTTTCATCGAGGTCGCACATTCATCGCAGATAAACTGATCTTTAAAATAGGTGTTGGTATCAACCGCACCGCAAAATATGCAATTGGTTGATTTGTACTTACGGAGCATGAGTGTCTGGTCTTCAATAAAAAACTCTAATGGATCGCCGATGTCAATCTCCATCGTCATGCGCAACTCTTTAGGAAGCACAATTCGTCCCAAGCTGTCCAAGGGCCGGGTCATTCCAGTCCTTTTCATTCATGCAACCTCCCCGGTTTTTTTAGATTTATAGAATGTATAAGGTTTGAGGCAATTCTTATCAATTCTATAACCGCAAGCATAAATTTCTTACGAAAAGCGGTCCTTCATTGTAAATAATGCATGGACGCACTTTTTTTCTTACGAGTATACCATAAACGGGCCGAATCGCCAGCGTTCACGTTTATAAATTTTGAATAAGTTTATTCCGAGCGAACATATATGCTATAATCTTCTGCTAAAGGATTTAATAGGCCGTCTGTAGAATTATTTATATATGCCGTAGCTCGGACAATGATGGCGGTGTTATGTGAAATGATGAGGGCCAAACGAAATTTTTAGAGCGATTTGACCACACTAACAAGAATAAATGACACGGGGCACGCCTTTAAAGTCCTTATATACAAGTCAGGCAAGGAGGATTAACATGGACAGAAGAAAAGCATTGCTATTAGGAGATTATTCGTACCCGGAGTTTCATCCGCTGCAAGGGGTGGACGAAGAGATTAGCCATATTTTACAGGATTGGATGACGGTACAATGCAGTGAGAATCGTAAAATGCTGCTCAAGGAAAATCTGGCCTCATTCGATCTATGTATCTCGTACTGTGATAGCCGCAAGGAGGTTCTGTCTCCTCAACAAACTGCAGGACTGTTGTCCTACGTCAGTGGCGGGGGTGGACTGCTTGTGCTGCATAACGGAATTACATTGCAAGGACGGTATGAAATTGCACAATTAATGGGGGCGCGTTTCTTGCGGCACCCGGCTGCGGGTCCACTTTCCTTCAAGGTAACGGAGCCGGATCATCCGATCATGGAAGGAATCGAGCCGTTCGAGATGCAAGAGGAGCCCTATCGTTTTGATTTTGACCCATTCACTGAAAAAACACTGCTGATGGAATATGAACACGAGGGTCAGTGGTGGCCGGCAGCATGGTCATTGTCCTATGGCTTGGGGCGGGTCGTCTACTTGATGCCTGGACACAATCAGCCAAGCTTCCAGCATGAGGGATACCGTAAGCTGCTGCTTCAGGCTGCCAAGTGGGCCGGACGCTTTCCGGGTTAAACATAGATCATTCCATCCATTGGGGAAGGGGAGCTGCGAGCTTTATGCGGCTCCCCTTTTCAGGTTATACTATAGGTAATCACAGGTAGGGGAGGATATATTATGAGCGATTTGTTCAAAAAAGCCATCTCATTGGGATGGGGCCTCACCGTTGTCAGCAAAGAAAAGGTGGAGAAAGCCGTCGAGGATCTTGTAAACCGGGGAGAACTTGCGCCCTCGGAATCTAAAGCGTTGGTCGATCGTCTGATCGAACGAGGGGCAGAGGAACAGGGGCAATTCAAAACGGTGATCCGCGAGCAGGTTAGCCGCATTTTGCAGGAGCTGGAAGTACCTACCGAAAATGATGTCGCAAGTTTGGAGCAACGTGTGGCATTGTTGGAAAAACAGGTAGCGGAGCTGGAAAAAGAAAAGGCGGCGCTTACGGGTTCGAGCGACGCTGAAGAAGCGAACCGGCTGGATTAAAATGGCGGTTCGTATGAAGCACGCCGGTCGTTACCGGGAAATTGCCATGGCGCTGGCGCGTCATGGCTTTGGCTATATGGTGGAGGAAATGGGCCTGTTCCAGCTGCTGTCACTGCCACGCAAATGGCTGACGAGAGAAGCTCCCGAGTCCAAAACGCTGGGTGAACGGATACGACTGGTACTGGAGGACCTGGGGCCTGCATTTATCAAGCTTGGACAGTTGGCAAGCACGCGTGCTGACCTGCTGCCGGACCCTATTATCCGTGAGCTGGTCAAGCTTCAGGATCAGGTGCCGCCCTTTTCGCCTGAAATGGCGCGGGGCATTTTGGAGCAGGAGCTGGACACGTCATTGGAGGACATATTGGCTCGTTTTGACGATGTTCCGCTGGCTGCTGCTTCGATTGGGCAGGTGCATCTGGGCAAGCTGCACAGCGGTGAAATGGTCGCTATTAAAATCCAGCGTCCTGGCGTTAACCGCATCATTCGACGGGATTTGGACATTTTGCGGGAACTGACCAATATGGCAGCCAAGCGTTGGGAATGGGTGGAGCGTTATCAGCTTCGCCAAATGGTGGAGGAACTGGGGAAATCGCTCATTCAGGAGCTGGACTACAACCATGAGGCCCGTAATACAGAGAAGATTGCGCTCCAATTTGAGCAGGACCCACATATCTATATTCCAAAAATATATTGGGATCATACTTCTTCCCGCATACTGACCATGGAGTTTCTGGATGGAACTCATTTGGGTAGTCGCGAGGAGTTGTTACGCCGTGGATATAACCTGAAAGAACTGGCGCAGCAGTTGGTAAACAGCATGCTGCATCAGATTTTTATAGAGGGCTTTTTTCATGCCGATCCTCATCCCGGGAATTTGCTCGTCCTGAAAAATGGCAGTCTCGCTTACCTCGATTTTGGCATGACCGGGCGACTCAGTGAAGAGATGAGGGATCATCTCGCCTCCCTCATTATTGCACTGATGCGCAAAAACACCGATGCCATGGTGCGGGCCATCGAACGGCTGGGCCTGGTTGAACCGAATACCGATTTGAATGCGCTGCGTGCCGATCTGGACAAGATACGCGAAGATTATGCGGACGTTCCTTTCTCTCAGGTCAGCATTGGCGATGCTCTGAACGACCTGTTTGGCGCAGCACAGCGCCATCGAATCGGTCTGCCGTCGGATGTCCTACTGCTCGGCAAGGCGTTGCTGACATTGGAGGGAGTTGTTGAGCTGCTTGACCCCGATCTCAGCATGATTGCATTAGCGGAGCCTTTCGGTAACAAACTGCTGAAGGAACGCTTCAGTGGTCGCCGCATTCGGGGCAAGCTGTTGGGCGGTGCGACCGAGCTGGTGGAGACGCTCATGGAGCTGCCAGGACAGGCGAGACACTTGGCCTCCATTATCAGTAAGGGCAAGCTCAAGCTGGAGGTCACCGTACCAGAACTGGAAATGCTACTGCGCAGGCTGGATCAGATTAGCAATCGCCTCTCCTTCAGCATTGTACTGTTAGCGTTCAGCATTATTATGGTTGGATTGATAATCGGTTCATCACTGAACCATCAGGCGACCATGCTGTGGAACGTACCTGCTATTGAAATCGGTTTTGTTGTAGCTCTCTTAATGGTTGCCTTTTTACTGTATTCCATTTTTAAATCGGGAAGATTCTAGATACCGACCAGAAAGGAGAAGTTATGGATACACATAAGATGAACAATAGTCTCCAAATTGCAGATGTGCCGTGGCACCGCCTGACTACTCCTTATGGTAGGGGTACGGAGTTGCCGCAAATTTTAAATATAAGAAAACGAATAAGATGAAGATACTGGGCGATAATTCAAGGAAATGAATGATTTCTTTCTGTAAACAGCCTCTTACCTAACTCGTTTCTGCGAACTCCTTACGTTATAATGATGGACTGAATGTAACGGACGGGTTCGTTTGAGAGAGACGAGCTGAATGATAGGAGAGCCTTGGCGATTGGCCGCTGGACGGATGCCCAAAGCAACATTGGGTTGCGAGTCAATACGCTGTTCTCCGTGAATATAGGAGGCTGGAACGAGACAGTATGAATTTTAGACAACAATGGTTCGGTAATATCCGGGCTGATATACTTGCGGGCATGACCGTGGCGCTGGCGCTAATTCCGGAGGCGATTGCCTTCTCGATCATTGCGGGTGTCAATCCCATGGTCGGACTGTATGCCTCCATTTCAATGGCAATTGTCATCTCTTTTGCAGGTGGACGTCCAGCGATGATCTCGGCAGCAACCGGGGCGGTAGCAGTGCTGGTCGTAGGCTTGGTGAAGGATTATGGCGTGGAATATTTGTTTGCAGCTACCATTTTGGCAGGAATTATTCAAGTGCTACTGGGTGTTTTGAAAATAGGTCGCTTTATCAGCTTTATTTCGCAGCCGGTCATGACCGGATTTGTGAATGCGCTGGCGATCCTCGTCTTTATGGCGCAACTCACCCACTTTCATGGAGCTAATTGGATCATGTACGCGATGATAGCGGGTACGCTGCTCATTGTGTATATTTTACCGAGATTTGTGAAAAGCATTCCCGCTCCATTGACGGCAATCATCATCATGACGATCATTACGTATGTATTTGGATTGAATGTGAAAACGGTAGGTGATATTGGTACGCTAACCAGCTCGTTGCCTTCATTCCATTTGCCGCAAATTGAGTGGTCGTTGCATACGTTGCGGATTTTGCTGCCGTATTCCTTTACGATGGCGCTGGTTGGACTGCTGGAATCGCTGCTGACAGCCAGTATTTTGGATGAAATGACCGAAACGAAAAGCAATAAAAACCGGGAAGCCCGTGGGCAAGGGATTGCTAACTTTGTAAATGGCTTTTTTGGTGGTATGGGTGGCTGTGCCATGATCGGACAATCCGTTATTAATGTCAGCTCGGGAGGAAGAGGGCGTTTGTCCACTTTTACGGCAGGGGTATTTTTGGCCTTTCTGCTGCTAGTGCTTGGCGGGGTTGTGAAGGAAGTACCGATGGGAGCATTGGTCGGAGTCATGTTCATGGTATGTATCGGGACCGTGGATTGGAATTCGCTCCGAAACATCGCAAAGGTTCCGAAAGCGGACACGTTTATTATGGTGGTTACGGTGATCATCGTGGTGGCTACACACGACTTGTCCAAGGGTGTGATCGTAGGCGTGCTGTTGAGTGCACTGCATTTTGGCTGGAAAATGGCTAAAATCCGCATCAGCGCAACTGAGAACAACGATGAGAAAGTGTACCATGTTAGGGGGCCGATGTTTTTTGCTTCCACGACTCATTTTGTCGATCATTTTGAACCTGCGGATGACCCAGAGCGCGTCGTGGTGGACTTTAGCCATTCTCATATTTGGGATCACTCGGCGGTTACTGCCATTGGCAAGGTATTGCAAAAGTACGCGAAATCCGGCAAATCCATTACTCTGCGGGGGTTAAATGAGGAAAGCCGTTTAATTGTAGAGAAGCTCGGCGGTCCCCTTGTTACGGAGCCGCTCGTGTGATGAATCGTATAGCATAAATTAGAGCATGAATGGAATTTATCCATTTCATGCTTTTTTTTTATTTATTTCTGAAACAAAACAACAATTTTCTTCCTCAATCATAGATAAATATGACAAATTTTCATCAAAGTATTGACGTAATAATTGGGCGGGAATACAATCATTGTTATTAAGCTTACCAAATACATAGGAATAATTGAAAATCGAAAGGTATGTACATATGAACTTAGACTGGGAGTTTATCGTAGAGAGCTTGCCGTTATATGGAGAAGCCATGTGGCTGACGTTGAAGATCGCTTTTTTTGCCATTTTGTTTTCACTAGTCGTCGGTTTGCTGTGTAGTATCGTGTTGTATTACAAGGTGAGGGGAATCAGCGGCATCATTGTAGGCTATATTGAGCTTTCCCGAAATACACCTCTGCTTGTACAGTTATATTTTCTGTATTACGGGTTTACGAAAATAGGTCTGCATATGAGCGAAATGACGTGTGCCATTGTGGGCATGACCTTCTTGGGTGGGGGTTATATGGCGGAGGCCTTTCGTGGTGGAATTGAAGCGGTGAGCAAAACCCAGACGGAATCCGGGCTGAGTCTCGGACTGTCCAAAATACAACTAGCGAGATATGTTATTTTGCCTCAGGCTTTTGCCATCAGCGTTCCGTCCTTGGGAGCGAATGCGATTTTTCTGCTCAAGGAGACTTCTATTGTTGGCGCCATCGCTTTATTAGATCTGATGAATGTGGCAAAAGACCTGATCGGCATGTACTACAAAACAACAGAATCGCTAATTCTGCTGGTATTGGCATATCTCGTCCTGCTTTTACCTTTGTCGATGCTGCTGACGTGGGTGGAAAGGAAGGTGCGATATGCTGAATTCGGGGATTAATGTGCTTTTTGAAGGTTCCAATTTCGAGCGTCTATTAGGGGGATTGCTCGTTACGCTGGAGATTGCCTTTATTTCAATTATTATCGGTACTTTATTAGGCATCTTGATGGGGTTGTTGCGCACATTAAAATCAAGGCCGATTCGGTTTGTGCTGAGACTATATTTGGAGACCTTTCGCATAATTCCGATTTTGGTGTGGTTGTATGTGGTGTATTTTGGATTCACTCCTTTGCTGAGTGTAAATATCAGTGGGGAATTGACAGCAATTATCGTATTCAGCCTGTGGGGAGCTGCGGAGATTGGTGACATCGTTCGTGGTGCATTGGAATCACTGCCCAAGCATCAGGTGGAATCCGGGCAGGCACTAGGACTGACATACGGACAGTTATACCGTCATGTGCTCATTCCCCAGGCGGTGCGTCGAATGCTTCCGGGTTCTATTAATCTGGCGACACGGATGATCAAAACAACGTCATTAGTGGTGCTGATCGGTGTTGTGGAAGTGGTCAAGGTCGGGCAGCAGATTATTGAGCTTGGTGTAATCAAAGCGCCTTCGGCATCCTTTTGGGTGTACGGCTTTATTTTCATATTGTATTTTCTCGTATGCTATCCGCTATCCAGACTTTCCAAAAGATTTGAACGCAGATGGCAAAATTAGCAGGATGGGGTGGGTGTCATGGGAGAGGCTGTGGAAGTTTTACTGGAAATCCGAGGGCTGCACAAAAGCTTCGGGGACCGAAAAGTGCTACAACAGATTAATCTCGACGTAACGAAAGGGGAAGTCGTGGTCGTTCTCGGTCCTTCGGGATGTGGGAAAAGCACGCTCCTCCGATGTCTCAATGGTTTGGAGCCAGTCCAAGGCGGGGATATCCGTTATAGAGGACAGGATCTGACAGATAAAAAAGTGAATTGGCGTGAGGTGCGGCAGCATATCGGAATGGTGTTCCAGAACTATGAGCTGTTTCCGCATATGACGGTCTTGGAAAATATATTGCTCGGCCCGCTTAAAGTTCAGCGGAGAAACAAACAGGAAGTACTCAAGCAAGCAGAGCAGCTATTGGAGCGAGTGGGTCTGCTGGATCGCAAAGATGCGTATCCGAGACAATTATCAGGCGGACAAAAGCAACGGATTGCGATTGTGCGCGCCCTGTGTATGAATCCTGAAATTATGCTCTTTGACGAGGTCACCGCGTCCTTGGACCCGGAAATGGTCAGAGAGGTGCTGGATGTCATGCGAGAGCTGGCACAACAGGGCATGACCATGATTATCGTGACGCATGAAATGGGATTCGCCAAATCTGTAGGAGACCGTATCGTTTTTATGGATCAAGGACAGATATGTGAAATGACCACGCCACAGCAATTTTTTACCCAACCGGAAACAGAGCGTGCCCAGCACTTTCTGGATATATTTCAGTACGAAACGATATAAATAGGGGGATGAATACTGATGAGAAAAGGAATGAAGTTCACGACGTTATTACTGGCTTTGAGCTTGCTGCTCGTTGGTTTAACAGGATGTGCAGGAGGTGGCAATGCTAACGGTAGTTCGGGTTCGGCTAAATTTGCTTCGATTGAGGACATTAAAAAGAACGGCAAGATTCGAATTGGTGTATTTGCGGATAAGCCGCCTTTTGGTTACGTGGATTCGGAAGGGAAGAATCAAGGCTTTGACGTGTATATTGCGAAACGGTTTGCCAAAGATCTCTTGGGTGATGAATCCAAGGTGGAATTCGTACTAGTGGATGCAGCCAGCCGGGTCGCCTATTTGGAATCCAATAAGGTAGATATCATCATGGCTAACTTTACGGTAACGGATGAGCGTAAAGAAAAGGTCGATTTTGCTAACCCGTATATGAAATTATCCTTTGGCATTGTGTCACCTGACAGCGCTCCAATCACCACGATTGATCAATTGAAGAATTCGGATCAAAAGCTGATTGTTGCAAAGGGAACGACAGCCGAAACCTATTTTACGAAAAATTATCCTGACATCAAGTTGCTCAAATTCGATCAATACACAGAAATCTTCTCAGCCCTCAAAGACAAACGCGGCGCTGCCATTGCCAACGATAATACAGAGCTGATCGCTTGGGCAAAGGCCAACCCAGGCTTCACCGTAACCATTCCGGCCTTCGGTGGTCAAGATACGATTGCACCGGCAGTAGCGAAGGGAAATAAGGAGCTGTTGGACTGGATCAACAATGAGCTGGCTACGCTGGGCAAGGAAAACTTTGTCCATCAAGCCTATAAGGACACGCTGACCTCCGTTTACGGAGAAGGTTTTAAAGATCAATTGGTCGTAGAGGGCGGTAAAGTGGATTAATTATTGTATAAGTTGCTTATTAATTATAAAGAAGCGTTGGGCTTGCTGTCCCAACGCTTCTTTCATATGGGGAAAAGGGAGCACGGGCAACTACTTATTTAGTCATGGAGATGTCCGCTGGGCCAATAGTAATCTTCATTCTCATGTTATAGTTTCACTGTTTCTCCATTCCATCTTCGGGGATGTATTCTATAATATCAGCAAGAGTAATAGTCCTTGAAAATCTTCGTTGATAGGCAATTCTGTTCAAAGCATCCAGGATATGGACAAGTGTTTCTAATTCAAGTCTTTTGGTTTTGTCATTTACCATATCTATTACAGTAGCCGGACGTATTTTTGCTTCTACGGCCAGTTTATTTCGGGAAATATCAAGCTCTTCTAAAATATCGCCAAGTTTAAAATGATATCTCTCATGAATATTCATGATGAAAAATACTCCTTTTCAGTATAGATTCTAGTTACACGTACTCTGAAATAATGATAACGATTATGCTAAATAACAAGGAAAAAAATATCCCTGCCAGGGCAGAGATATAAGGTGCAGCGGATTATTCTATGAATGAATTAGTGTTTCTCTAGTTCATTTTCAGGTATATATTCGAGAACATCATGTAGGGTTAATGGACGACCAGAGAGCCGAATCAGTGTTTCCATCACGGTATTAAATGTTTTAAATTCGATTCGCTTGGATGTATTGTTACACATCTCATAGATGGTATTAGGCCTGATTTTTGCCTCACGAGCGAGAGCGTTTTTAGTAATCCCGATTTCTCGAAGTAATTCTTCAAGTTTAAAAACAATTCCCATACATACACCTCATTATAGAAATTTAAATAGAAATAGTATTAACTATTGAAGTTTATCTTTAAAGGATATAAAATAACTACAAAGGTTAATCTTTAAAGGTTATAAAATTGCGAATCTAATCTTTAGTAAAGACCGATTTAATAGATGTGAAGGGAGCTAAATCTAAATGAACAAAGGTAATTTTGAAAAAGTAAGTATCATTCTCGGAATAAAGGACTATGAAAAATGGCGAACGTAAATTCTGATTCGAATTTTTGTTCTCGTTTTACTTATATAATGTAACACAGAAGCGTAAAAGGGTGAAATGAACACCGTCCTAATAAAGATACATACTTCCCCAAAAGCTCTTGCATGCTAGTAGATTTCATTATATAATTTTAAATGATTATGATTCTCATTATCATTAAGTCTTTAGGTGCATGCTCCCGCTATGAGCCTAAGTGAATAGGATGGTGATGTACACATGGCTAAAGCAGATGTGGCTACTGCCAGAAGACAGCTTCGGAATCCGAACAAGGTAACTCGCAGACGAGCTTTGAGAACGATCAAAGCTGCGAAACGAGCGAAGTAGCAGGTTACAAGTTAACTGCAAATGGCAATACCAGTGTCAAATTTTTCAGTCTCCTCGTTTTGATATTGCACCTGCCTTCCTGATGGTGGTACACAGGAAAGTAGGTGTCTTTTTTTGAATAATAAAAAAGCGCCAGGCGGGTATCGAACCGTTCTGGCGCATTATTTGGAGATATAAAAAAACCAAACTCAAAATGAACATAAAAACGGAGTAGACGGAATAGTGCTGTACAAGCGAAGCGATCGCTTTTGTCCCCGGATTACTACTCTATAAAAGGCTTTGTTCAAGAAATCCGGGGGCGGTGGCGATGGGAAGCACTATCCGACTGTGTAGTGGCACAATATGAAACTTTTAAGTTCGGTTTTAATACAAAAACTACATTTATTTCTTTTGTGCAAACAGCCATTCAATCATATCCTGATTTTGCAGAGCCGGAACCCAGGAGAAGTGTCCCGTAGGTTTGATAATCCCTGCTTCGTATTCAGTGAAGTGAATGAGGTTTCCGTTTTGTGCTTTAATGGCAGCGACCATTTCTTGCGAGTTTTTAGGACTTACTGTGGTATCGTCTGCAGCATGGAAGGCCCAAATAGGAACGTTTTTCAATACTTCGACGTGTGTAGGTTCAACAGGGGCGTACATGTTAACGGCTTTTTCATAGTTGGTCAAACCGGCAATGGGTACGCCTGCGGCGAACAGGTCAAGATTTTTTTCCAACAATCTCCATGTTCCCATAGCTCCTTGAGAAATACCAACGATATAGATTCGGTTAGTATCGATCGGATATTTTAACGCCGTTTCACGTACCAAATCGGCTACAGCGCTGTTGCGCGGCTCATCCGCCCAAATGAATTTATGATCCAGGTCAATCGGGCTTTGTGGAGCAATTATGAAGGATGGATGTTTGGCTTGCTGCTCAGGAGAAGCCCAAGTAACAGCACCGGCATTCGCCAGCAGGTTTACTCCGTTTCCGTCACCACGCTCACCATTTCCGTGCAGAAACACAACCAGCGGGTAGGTTTTGCCGGACTCTACTTTAGGCTCAAACGTAAAGTAGTTGAGCTTGAAGCCCTCTTTATTTTCAAAGGTGTTTTTTTGGAATTCGTCCACGATAGGTGTAATTTTATTAGTTGCATTTATAGTCTGTGCAGAGGCTGGAATGGCTGTTTTCTTCGAAGTGACAATATCTTTCTTTTGACTAATGTAATAATTCAACGTGTTGATGCGGTTGACTGCGCTTGTTGCATCGTAAGTAAGGGTACTTGCATTTTTATCTTGCGTATCTAGCTCAATCACGACATATTTGCCATGAGTACTACGGTTGGTGATGGCCCCGGTATCGTTGGTATATACACCAGTCACGGTTCTGTCTGTGTATACATCATTGAGTACAGATTGAACCTGAAAGCTGGAAGTGGACAAGGATGCCCCATCAATATTGGTGCTGTATTTCAGTACAACAGCAGAAACGACTTCACCTAAAGGCTGTACCTGAGTAAGCAGGGTAGGCTGAGGTGCTGGGACATCTGCTGCTGCGGCAGAGCTGGAGGACGGGAAAAAGATCGTAAGCAGGAACACGAAAGATAATAAAACAAGGGCGAAACGTCTTTTTTGCATGAGATTAATCTCCTTTGGTGTCATTTTTTAAAGCGCTTTCTACATGTTCAGGATGCTTGACTGTATGCTGTTGAATTCATACAAATCAAAAAAAGGCAAACTCCGGGTACACAAATGTACTCGGGTTTTGCCTTTTCAGTAACAATCCCACTTGAAGGATAGCATCTTCATTGGAATCTGACAAGTGAAAGCGCTACAATTTTGGATGTTTTTTATAAAAAAAATCTACTTTCGCAACTTAGGATTTTGCAAAATCCATAAAGCGACATGTGATTAGCAATAGATAGATCGAAATGTTTTATAGCAGGAAACCAAGAAACGGGGGCTTTCCAACGATAATGTTGTAGTATATAATATTCTAAACTTAACACTGTTAACTTATATAATGATGTTAACAAAAGGAGACAAAATCATGAACCAATATGATGTTATTGTCATCGGCGCAGGGCTGGGTGGCTTGTCCTGTGCAGCAAGACTTTCCGCGCTCGGTTACCGGACAGCTGTTTTTGAGAGCCATACTCTGGCTGGCGGTTATGCAACCGAATTTACAAGAAAGGGCTACACTTTTGACGTATCCTTGCATGGCGTCGGCGGACTCGAAGGAGGCAGCTTTACTCAGCTACTGAAGGATTGTAATGCGGATCAGCGGATTGTGCCTCTCCGCAAAAAACACCCTTATTCCATTCGCTGGGAGGGGCAAATTATTGATATTCCGTCCGATGTTCAGGAGTATGTGCAGCTCCTCAAAAACATGTTTCCTGCTGAGGTGGCAGCCATCGACAGTCTGTTTGTGGGCATTCGCCGTTTTGAAACAGGCTTCTCCGCTTTTTCTTCCCTCACTTCCTGGTACAAGGCGGCTGGCCTGCTCAAAGCAGGAACCTTCTTCCGCTGGACGCAAATGACTACCTGGGAAGCTGTAAGCCAGTTCGGGTTGTCTGACCGATTCACGGAATTTTTCACCGCGCTGTGGGCCTATTATGGATTGCCTCCGAAGCGGCTTGCGGCCTTGTATTTTTTCATTCCCTGGATCGGCTACCATCTGGAGGGGACGTATTACATTGAGGGAGGCGCACAGGCTTTATCCAATGCACTGGTTGACGCTATTAAGTCAGCAGGAGGAGAAGTTCACCTGCGCAGTCAGGTGTCTGAGATTATGCTCGAACGCGGTAAAGCAGTTGGAGTTCGTCTGAAAAAAGGCGATGTATATAAAGCCAACTGGATTGTGTCTGGTATCAGTCCCCATCATACCTATGGCCGCCTACTGGAAAACCATGATGCTGTCCGTCGTGAGCTGGAAGCTGTCACCAGTCTGGAGACTGGCACGTCTCTCACCCAGCTATATCTTGGATTATCGTGCGAACCTCATGAGCTTGGCATCACCGAAGAAGACTTAATCCTGCGTAATGAGCCGGATTCGGAGACAGATTATGAAGTTATGATGAGCGGCCAGTACACTAAAGGCAACTGGATGCTCACCAATTATAACGCCATGGACCCTAAGCTCAATGAACCGGGAAAGGGTGTCATCGCAGTTACATTTTTGGACAGATTGGAGAACTGGCCTACCGCACGTCCCGAATATAAAGCCAAAAAAGAAGCCGTGACACAGCAGATACTGGGATGCCTTGAACAGCTGTATCCGGGTTTTGGCAGCAAAGTGGTGGTGGCCGAGTTGGGCACACCGCGCACGATGCAGCGTTATACCGCTAATCCCGACGGGGCCGTTTATGGCTATGCACAAACTGTCCGGCAGTCCGGTATAAAAAGACTGAAGCACAAAACAGCAGTAGACCGTCTATCATTGGTAGGGGCCTGGACACAGCCCGGGGGCGGGTTTCAAGGAGCTATGAACTCGGGTATAATGGAAGCTGATCGTATCGCCGCCAAATTGGGGTAGGCAGAAAGGGCAAGTACATCTACTCATGAAACATATCAAACGCCGAGAACGTGAAAGCAGTGAGATCCGCCGGAAAATCATTGAGGCCGCCCGGTCGCTTTTCCTTAACCAAGGGTATGCCGAAGTCTCCATGCGCAAAATTGCGGATCAGATCGAATATTCACCAACGACCATTTATCATTATTTTGCCAATAAGGAAGCCGTTGTCCGTGAACTGCTGCTAGAAGGAAATGCCTTGTTCCTGCAGGCTCTTCAGCAGCGTGTGGATGAAGCACAGGCAGCGGGATTAAATGCTCTGGACACACTGAAAACAGTATCCGACGCTTATGTCCGTTTTGGAACGGCTAACCCGGAATATTACAACATTCTGTTTATCAGCAACCTGGAATCTGTAAGCTTGGTCAGCCTTATAGACAGTGGACGCTTTAAAGGCTTTGAACTGCTTGAAGCCGGACTTAAGGCCGCTATGGAGGAGGGCTGCATCATTCAAGGAGATGAACGCCTGATCGCCAGATCCGTATGGAGTATGTTGCACGGATTGACTTCTTTGCTCCTGAATTTTGAGCTTCCTATGGCAAAATCAAATGATGAATTGATTTCATTTACTATAGATACTTTCCTTCGGGGGTTAAGCCGCTGACGCAGCGGCACGTCTCCTCACACCACTGTACATGCGGGTCCGCATACGACAATTCCGAGAGGTTAACAAAGTTCCAAATCTGAAAGCTGCTTAAGCACGGCTTCAATACGACGTTTGTCTTTTTTGAGCATAACGAGCTGCAAAGAAGCATGAAGCAGGTCTGAGATGTTAGCCCAAGCGTCTGCTTTCAGAGCGGGAAGAAGATCCCGATGAATCATAATATCCAGCGATTGAGCTGGGCTACGCTGAATGCGCTGCTCCCAGACAAGGAAAATATCCTTCGGATCCGCTTTCATATGAACACTCTGGTCCATTGGCTACAATACAGTGTTGGGGGAGACACCATAGCAAATATAAGCTGCCACACCGCTTTATCAATTCAGACAGGGAGGGAGGCAAAGGCATCTGCAGCCGTTCCTCCAGCTCAGTTAGTTCACCTGTAGAAATCCCCTCCGTCCATTGGTATACCACGTCAGGCATCCCACTTTGTCTCAGACGATCAACGACTTGTTCCAGTTTTTCTAAGGTTTGTGCAAAATGTACTGTCATTCGTATTCGTCCTCCTCTTACTCTACAACCCGGCAATGCTCTTTTTGCAAGAATGTTAGAATTTCATCACGAAGCGCTTTCCCTTTTTGTTCATAGATGATCGCCACTTCGCGTCCATATGCATAGTTGAAACGCACGTATCCGCCTAGAGTTTGAAGAAAAGCCATGCAGATATGCTCATTTTCAATCCATAGATTTGAGTCAAAATGCTGTTTAAAACGCTGAGCCAATACTTGTATGGATGCTGGAGCAAAATCCAGGGCCTGATCGCTCGGATGGGCTGGATTGTAGGCTTCGGCCGTATCCGGGGGGTTAAACAGTAGGAATGTAGCGGCTTTGTCTGGGCTGACAGGTTCTAAATAACGGGGGAATGGCTCCACTCTTCCAAATGTATCCTGTAGAATATGCTCCAATGTTTCTGTGAATGGAACTTGAACATCTAAAGTCTTCGTAGTAATGATCTCCGAGTGTCGTGGCAGCCATAGCAAGCCTTTAACTTGAGGGTGAATCGCTAGGAAGTCACCATCTATGGAGCAGCCGATGACCACGCACTCACTCAGCTGTTGCGCTGTGATTGGACAGTTATCATCATGCGTCCACAGTTCGTAATCCGCATAGGCTTGCAGTAGTTGAGGATCTGGCCGTTCAATTACGAGTAGGCCGCAATAGGTTCCCGGCCCGTAACGAGTAAGGAATACTGCATAGGCAATTGGTAAAGTTATTCCATAGGTATGCTCAAAATTTGTCAGTTCATCGGCAGCCACTGACGTGTGTTGTGTAGAAACCCAATACATGTAGAATACACCTGCTTTCTGGGACTCTATCTATCGGCTGGAGTCCAAATATAAATGAGAGATATGCTATAATCAGGAAATAAAATAGTTAAAGATTAGTCTATCTTAATTATGTAGGAACTACGATTTGTAAGGGGACGAAGGAGGAGCACATCGTATGACATCAGAGGTACAAGCCTACATAAATCCAATTTTTGAGGCGATTGATGAGGCGTGCGCTTCTGAGCACAAGCGCATCGCCGAATTCCAGACAAAAAGTGTTCTTCACGAAGGAATTCATGAATACTTAAAAGTTACCTGTAAGAAGGATGGGCTGTGGGTGGATACCTACGAACCGTTTGATTGGGATCATCGTAGACCGGATACGAAAATTTCTGGTTTTACAGATGGGGTAACATTGCAGCAGGTGCAGGACGAATGGATGCCTATGTTCAGGAAAAAGATAGAGGCTCTATTTAAGTCGGAAGAATTTAGTTCTATGTTTTTTCGTTATCGGCTGGATTTTCATCTGGAAGTGGTCTTGGAGAATAAGGCCAGTCATTTTACATTCTCGCTTCTGAACGAAGATAAACGGCAGCGCCTATTAGCCTCTATTGAACACTTTGTGGAGCAAAAGCTCAACCCCGCCAGTAAAGCTATCCCGAAGGAAGAAGATGATTTTTTCTTAGTAAGGCACTTGCTTGATCCTCATTTGTACCCTATAGACGCCCAGCGGGTAGATGAGCTGCTCAATCGAATGGATGCCAAAGTGAAGGTCAGCCGCAACCGTGAGGAAGCATGGAGGTATCAGCTCAGTAGTGGCTTAAAGCGATGGGCTGAGGATGAATTTTTGGCCAAGTATGCAGATCGGGAAAAAAACTACGGGCTGGAGTATACGGTGAAGCCTGATATTCTCCCTTCGGAAATTTCTGCCCCAGCTATGGAGATGTTCCTGCTTACCGCGATGCGGGTGGGTTCGACCGATGCCGATGCACGGCAGAAATATTTGGAGATTGCTGCACAGCTAGGCTCGGAGCAGGCTTCCGTGTGGCTTGAGAGCGGATCAGGAAGCATCCCAGCGCTACATACAAGCGAGCGAGTCATCTGCCAAGCCAATGATATTTTGCAAACGCTGGAGGTTCAGATTCGTTCAGAGGAAGAAGAAAGCTATAGAGAAGCGCTCGTATATTTATGCGATATTTTAAAGAAGGGCTTTACCAAGGAATATCGGATGAAGTTCAAAAGCAAGGTGAAAAATTACCTGCCTGTGCCCAAGTTGGCCAAATCTACGTTACATCGTTTCTTCGCCAATGCACTTGAATACCCTGCGCTGCATCCGTTGCTGGCTGAATATGCCGAGGTCGTGATGGAAGAGTTCAAGTGGTATAACGATGTAGAGCCAGGTGAAAAGTCGGCGATGCCGGGAACCTATGCGGTGATGGGACTGGGCCTTAAAGGAACGAACTATTTCCCATTAGTGAATCGTTATATGAAGCTGGTGGACAGTGAACATCAGTCCGTACAGGATGGTTACGCCGCTGTATTTGCTGACGCACATGGACTGACACCTGACACGATTCCCGTTTGGACGAGGATTCTTCTGGCAGGCAACGAGTCTGCCAAACCACTGAAGTCATCCGGAATCGAAACCGTAGAGCAGGCGCAGGTACTGATAGAGGAGCTTGAGAAGCTGGAAGACTATGAACAAGAGGTGCTTGTTTATCGTATATGGGGTGGCGTGAAGAAACTAAAAAACAGCCTGAAACAGGCTGCCCCTGAGGTAAAAGTGCTGCTGGAGACGCTTATTCCATAAAAGCATCATATTCATGATAATATCGCAGTCCCTGCGCG
Source organism: Paenibacillus sp. TY11 (assembly GCF_059772165.1). NCBI lineage: Bacteria > Bacillati > Bacillota > Bacilli > Caryophanales > Paenibacillaceae > Paenibacillus > Paenibacillus sp. TY11. Next base: position 27,605 of record NZ_JCBAIQ010000037.1, read on the forward strand.
ATGCGGTGAATATCCGGCTCGCTTCCGTTGCGGCGCAGCACTTCAATAACATCCTGTACAGTTGCTACCTCTAGCCAAGATTGCACGTGATGGTCTGGCTAGGCCCTCCCTTAGCGGCTTGCTTATGCTGTAGCTTTTGTAATATTTTCAAGATGGCCTGGCGATTCTTCGCATCCTTAATGTACTTGGGAATGGAATGGGAAGCCGTACGCATCATACCGGATGTAGGCTTTTCTCGCAACTCGGCAGAGATATAGGAGAGCAGGTAATTCAGGTGTGTCCGGTTAAGGGCCCAGACAGATTTACCCCGATAGTAATCAAGGAAGTATAGCTGGAGCTGGAAGATAGGGTCTTTTCCATTTTGGATTACGTTCGTATGCCATTCACGTGATTGTACACGATGCACCGGAACCTGATTACGTGTCTCGCAGTGCGGACAGTTTATATTCGTATGTTTATGGGTAATCGTTCGGTCATCATGGATTTCGATATTAAAATACCGTTCGCAATGGTTGCATACGCCGCGTGCATAGAATGTATACGATTCTGGCTGCTGATACGTGTAATAACAATGAAAACATCGAACGACGTAATAACAGTCTTCTTTGGATTTGGAAATAAAAGCTTGGCCCTGACAACGGGGGCAGTGAACAGCCACCTGTTCTCCTCTCCTGATCACGGCGCTAAAGTCATATTTATATCCATGTTCATCTTTGAAGCGCTTTTGCTCCATATTCGTTCCTCCTTTTCGGAAAGAGCGTAAAAACGTACATTTTATTAGTCATATGTTATAATATTCCTCAACAACAGAATGGCTTAGATGGGCGGTCGGCTAGTCTCCTGTAAAGGAGGTGAGGCCTGTGGAGGTTAAAGACTCCTTAATGTTGATGATTCAATTTGCAACGTTGGTGATCCTGATTCTTTCCTTCCATAAAAAGAAATAGACCGCCCGTGGTAGGAACCGGTCTATTTCATATACCGTAAACTTGCAGCCACCGCCCTTAAAAGCGGCTGTTGCCAAAGAGTGAGGATGTTGACGCATCTTCACTCTTTTTTTAGAATATACATCTTATTCCCATTTTAACACTTGAAAATGGCCTTTTCAATGCGCCGAAGGATGAAAAGGTGAATAGGACGTGCAAAAGGAGAGGGCAAACATGAGCATTTTTACAGGGCTGCAACGTCCGCAGTTTCAGGCTTATTATGATGAGGCTTTTCTAATAGAGCATCGTTTTGAAAATGGTATGGGCTTTCCGCCTTCTTATAGATTATGTCAAAACTCTTGGTTACGGGCGACTATGCGGCTTATGGAACATTCATATTCCTCTTGGCGATCACCCAGATTCTTGGCTCTATCGTTACCATGACGGGCGGGCCTGGTTTGATGATTTACTGGAATCGGAAGAGGTTTTACAAGAAGCGGCGCTGGAGCCAGATGGTTTTCCAGAACTTTTGGAGCATGCGGTTCCCTTCGCTTCCAGTGGAGGGGATGACCTGCTGATCTGGGATGTTCAATCGCCTGATGAACGGGGAGAATTCCCAGTCTATGCTTTGAATCTACGCACATGGGGCAATTTTCGGTATGCAGCCTCGGATTTGTATAGCCTCGTCGAAGCATTGGTGGATGAAGAGCGCGTGAAGTCGGTATTGGGGACAGAGCGTACACCATTCCCTTATACGTTCGAGCCCTTTTAACAGGTCTAATAACCACCTTGGCATTCAAACTTCAAGGTGGTTATTAGCGCTGCGCTGCTATTCTTCTGCTAGTGGTCATCATATTGGGCTAAATATCGCTGTACCAACTCATATCCAGCCACGCCCATTACAGTATATTGATTATATTGTTCCAGTTCCAGATTGCGTATATATTCATCCCCGCAATACAGATGGCCCGCACAATTAAAATATTTTAGCTGTTGTTGTTCCTCGGATAGAGGGCGCTGATCGATAATAGGCCATACTCCCTCCGTCAGATTTTGGGTAGCGGTGAATATAACTTCAAATCGGCCGTCATGCATGGGGATAACAAAAATATCGCCTTCCCGATGCTTGATTCTCTTAAACACCATCTTCAGGCCAGCTCTTCCTGAATGATCTCTGTTTTTAGACCTTTAGCGCTGGTAATCGTAATGCTGATCGCATCATAGCCGTTCCGCTTCGCATCTTCAAAATCGCATCGTTCGCCGTTGACCAACTCCAGCTGTCCATTCTCATCCACATCGTCTGCAAACTCATCATCCCAATCAACATTATAAAAAGCAGTTATGCTTACCTCAAAGGTATCCTCACCATCTTCGTTCAGATAGGGCAGCAGGAGAGTGCGATTGTTCTGCTGTTCCTTGGTATAAACTTCGGATAGCAGAGCATCGTAACCATGACGGGTTCCGTCAAAAATCACGATTTGTTCACCTGTGACTGCATCTTCTGCAATAATGAGCTGGGGTGCAAATTCAGTTACAGCGATCAGCTCGTCCATAAGTTCTCCATAATAAAAAATGTGGAATTTCGTATGTCCGGCCTGTGAACGGAGCTTACCTGTCCACTCCTGCTCGACCCATGCCCCCGGGTTTTCGGGTACAACCCAACCTTCCAAATAAGCCGGTCCCCATTTAGGATTATGTATTTCTGTCATCAGTAGGCCTCCCTTTCTGCTCGTTGAGTCGTTCAGTTACCTGATTAAAAAACGTTGTAAAGTCTGTTGCCACCAGATACAAATGTCCACATTCGTCCTGCTCTGCAATATCATAGTTCAGTTTGTCATCATAAGCATGAAGATGTGTGCGGTCCCAGTAGTACACATACGGGGTGTATTCATTACATATCAGAACGTAAAAATTGTCGCCCGCATCTGCACCAATTAACAAAGCGTTCTCGACATGATGGATTTCATCCAGAAACTCATCATTAATCACTAGAAGGTCATGATTTTTGTTGGATACCTCATATCCGAAAAAACAAGTCAAATCAATGTCTCCGTTATCCACGCGATCGAAGGGCACATTGCAATAAAAAGGGGCGGCTACATAAAAGCCGTTATATTGTGAAAGGAAACGTTTATAGCCAGCGGGCAATTTACGCTGTATCTGTTCCTCCAATGCTGCGATCTGGGCAGGCGAAAGCCCTGATTCAATTGCGAATGACATCAACAACCAGCCTCCTTGATCCTAGTGAACCATAGATCTCTTTTTTGAAAATGAGACGACGCAGCGGTGCATCGTTTGTGAGATCATGTCATGGATAGGGTGACGATTTTGTTGTCCTCATCCACATCCACCTTCACATTCATTCCTAGCTTGTCCTTAAACAGCTTACTGATATTGATATAGTCATCCTTTACCGCACGGCTTGATCTACCGGTTGTGCGAGTCATCCCAGCGGTGATGATGGAACGGACGTATGTTTTATCGAGCTTGGCTTCGGGATTATAGGTATAAATAATCTGTTCCTGCTGATTGTAATAATGGGTTAATTCCGTGTAGTCGTTAGCATTCTCATACTGCTTTTCCTCACGCACATACTCAAGATGGTCCATGGTGTAGTGGACTCCCCCGTCCAGAAAAGGATTTTCCTTGGAGGGTCGGAGTTCATATTGTCCGTAGGCTAGTTGAAACAGATACTCTATGCCTGAGCCCTCCGCCTGATAGTAGAGCTGACGATTGTCCCCTTTTTTATCTATAGCGGTATAGCTGCTGATTAAAGGCCAGGCATCATACTTTTTATCCTTTACCTCAATGGCAAGCTTGTAATGTACAAGCACCTTTTCATTTTGAAATAATCCAAAGCTGCTCATAATAAAATAGGCAGGCACACATATAATCCCGATAATCAATATGAATATAAATATTCTTACACGCATAAGTAGAGTGATTCTCCTTTGGTTGTCGATTATGTGGACAGCTCCCGTTTGGCAGATGCACCGAATTCCTCATGCTGCGATAATTGCTTCAGAGCATGTTGTGCGAAAGGCATGCTTTTATGTGCGCGAAGCAGTGCAAAAGCGGCCTCCTTGAATAAGATATATGTATCACTGCGGATCAACTCTCATGTCTGTAGTTCGATAAAGCTTCTTCCGTTCCACCACCCTCCAGCAGCACCATTACCGTATAGGAGATGGTATCAATCCAATGGTCGAGGGTGTTGATCTGCTCTACTGTCAGCAGGTTGTTTCGCTGCAGCATACCATCAGGATACAATGCCCATGCCCGTGTATATTGGCAAATCCCCCACAGAGCGGCAATCAGCTCCCGCTCTACGGATGGTTCCTCCAACTCATCTGCCAGTACTTCAATGATGGTCATCAGCTCATGGAAATTATCCTCGATCAGTTCTCCCTGGAAGGGGCGAAGCATCCCTAGAAATCCGTTTTGCATTCTGGGATGATTCAGATCATCGTGAACAAAAGAATGACAACGTAAAAGCTCGCGAGCCTCTTGTTTATTCATCAAGTTCCGTAATCTCTGCACGGATGCCTCTGCACAGAAAGCTACCTGACAGTCCCGACAAGGCATCAATATCGACGACCATATCTGCTTCTTCATAGCGAAAATCAAGCTGCAAAATGATGTTTTCTGTTTCTACAGGGGTTAATACGTGCTCTTTAGTTTCCAGAAATGCAAAAGTCACCGCATAACGTGGAATGTCCTTTGCTGGATCTTCCGGTGTCACAGGTGCCTCAGCCGTAGGCTCCAGATCCGGAGATTTAGGGACTAGTACGGTAGCGGGGGATAGCTCAATCGTCAACGTAATTTGGTCTTTCGTCATATTGGCATCCGTAATTCGGTCATAATGAAAGGGAGGGAAATAGCCGAGCTTTTCGACAATGCTGTCCGCTCCTTGAATAGAAACAGTTGGAGAGAAAGCCAGTTCCAGTCCGATTGTGCCTGCCAGTTGGCTTTCATATTCTGGATTGATACGTACAAGGACCTGTTCCGGCTCCACTTTCAAAATCGTGCCAATAAAATACTGTTTGCCATGAATCAGAACAATATCATGCGGAACGAACGGTAGCGCTCCCCCGGCTTGGTATCGAATGAGATATTCGTTCTCTTTTTTTTCAACCTTTTGAACTTGAATGTGCATAAATTGCAGCCTCCTAGGTTAATAGTATGACGGATTGTTTAAGTGTGTGGTAAAGGGAATGGAGTCCACGATTGAAAAACATACTTCATATCCGGGGTATCCTGTTCAAGCATAAATGGAAGAATATCCATAATGGCGCGTGCTTTACTGCCAGCATAAAAGTTACGCGAGCTATGTAGTAGCTTCTTTGCCTTTAACGACTGGCTCAGCTTCATCATAACGTCTTCGACGATTGTTTGGTCGATACTTTCATAAACGTCCTGACGGATTGAAACGAGCATGCCGCAATTATTAGAAGATTGGCACATGGGGTCATTGGACAAAAGAATGTACACCTCCGGCGTTGACACACGGGTATTGAGGATACCTGATACATTCAGGAGCGTTTCGAATACATCGAGCAAGTTAGTAAAACACTCTTTAGAAAATACGGTGTGTTTCTCCGCAAGGCGCCCTGTCATTATAAAATTGTAATGCAGGTTGTTGACCACAGGCATCCATCCTTTTATTTATGAATTACCAATTCTATTACCATAATATATGACATGGAGATTGAATTCACCTTTTGCATTGGCTTTGGAATTGTTCATTAAATCGTTTGGAAACCAGTCCAACTTCGCGTATACTAGGAAAGTCATAAATGGAACGGCCTGAGCCGCCTTGCGGCCGTATGTTGGTTACAGGAACAGATTCAACGATAACGGATAAGCTCCCTTCCTGAAAAGGGTAGAATGAGAACCGATGCAAAAATGGGAATTCTGAACTATGGAACGATAGATGTCATATGGCACATGAACCTATTTTACGTGACACATATTGAATACAGATAAGGGAAGTGAATACCACTTGAAAAATTTTGCAGCATTAGGCGTAGAGCAACATTGGGTAGAAGCCTTGAAAGAGCAGGGGATTTCAGCCCCAACTCCTGTACAGCAGGAATCCATTCCACTGTTGATGGAAGGTCAGGATGTTATCGCCGAGGCACATACAGGAACAGGAAAAACGCTTGCGTTTTTACTGCCGATTCTACAAAAGCTGAATTTGGACAAGCGATACCCACAGGCGCTCGTGATTGCACCTACGCGTGAACTGGCGCTCCAGATTACAGAGGAAGCAAAATGCTTGGCTGCTACGGAGCCGAACCTATCATTACTGGCTGTATATGGAGGACAGGATGTGGAGCGTCAGCTCCGTAAACTGAAAGGCGGCGCACAACTGATTATTGGAACACCTGGGCGACTGCTGGATCACCTGAGACGTGGCACGCTGGATCTGGGTGGCATTAAAATGCTGGTCCTGGATGAAGCCGATCAAATGTTACACATGGGCTTTTTGAACGATGTGGAGACGATTCTTCAGGAAGTTCCTTACCGGAGACAGACGATGCTGTTCTCCGCTACGATGCCAGCCGGTATTCGCAAGCTGGCTCGTGTCTATATGAACGAACCCGTAGATGTCAAAGTGAAATCCGCTTCTTCCGTTCCGGTGAGCCAAATCCGTCAGGTCGTTGTGCAAACAACAGACCGTGGTAAGCAACAGGCATTGGTGGATATGCTGAATACGGATCGTCCGTATTTGGCTGTTATTTTCTGCCGTACGAAGCGCCGGGCTGCCAAACTGAACGAGGAGCTGCAAGAGATGGGCTTCGAGAGCGGTGAGCTTCACGGGGATTTGTCGCAGAACAAGCGGGAGCAAGTGATGAAGGCGTTCCGTGAAGCGAAACTTCAATTGCTCGTAGCGACTGATGTAGCCGCACGCGGCCTGGATGTAGAAGGCGTCACGCATGTCTTCAACTACGACATGCCGCAGGATGCCGAAGGCTATATCCACCGCATTGGGCGTACCGGCCGTGCCGGAGGCAAAGGTGTGGCGGTGACGCTCGCCACGCCAAGGGATATTCCGGAGCTTCGGAATATCCAGAAAGTTGCTGGTGTCACATTCACCAGCAGTGAGGGCGGCGGGCAGCGTAGACCTGCTCCCGATACGGCTGTTGCCAGATCCGGTATATAGCAGCAAGTTGGTTACCCGCTTGATCAACCGCATCATGCTCGACGGAAAACGAGGCGTTACTCAAAGCATTCTGTACAATGCGTTCAAG